>JBAVPS010000542.1:0-2291 GCA_049693315.1 Rhizomicrobium sp.
CCCATGAAGACAGCGTCGGCGATCAGACTGTTTATGCGGCGGACAAGGATACGGGCGCCCTGTACAGCAGTGACTATCTGTACACGGTGCATGATCCGGCCAGCTACAACGAAGCGGCGATGTTCGGCTCGCTGACCTATCACTTCACCAAAGACTTCGATCTGCAGCTGGGTGGCCGTCTTAGCGCACAGCATCAGAAATTCACCGATGAGCTGGGCGGGCTTCTGGAAGGCGGCACTGACATTACCAAAACCGCGTCTTCGGCCAATGTCTTCACCTATTCGATCACACCGCGCTATCACATCAGCGAAGATATGATGGTCTATGCCCGCGTTGCGACCGGCTATCGCCCGGGTGGTGGCAATTCTGCGCCGGACGAACCATCAAGCTACGGCCCGGACCGCACCGTCAACTATGAAATCGGGTTCAAGGGCGTTCTGCTGCCGCACCTTCTGACGGTAGACACATCGCTGTTCGATATCGAATGGAATAACATTCAGCTGGAAGCTACGTCGCCGACCAACTTCTCCTTCGTCGAAAATGGCGGCGCGGCGCGCAGCCGGGGTGCGGAAATCTCCGCCTACCTCACGCCACTGGATGGAATGACGATTGCGGCGAACTTCTCTTATGTGGATGCCGTGCTGACGCGCAATGTCAACGTTTCAAGCCTGTACGGCATCAAAGGCGACCGCCTGCCCTACTCCAGCAAGACGGCCGGTAGCATTTCCGTCGATCAGGACTTCCCGCTGGCGATCGACCTTGACGGCTTTGTTGGTGCGACCTTCAATTATACCGGCTCGCGCTACGCTGCATTCCCGACCAAGTCCGCCTATTCGCGCTTCTTTATGCCGGCCTATGGCACGGTTGATCTCAGGGCCGGTGTTGAATATCAGGACTGGAAGATCTCGCTTTATGCCAAGAACGTCTTTGACCAGGTTGGCTTCACCTATGGCCAGTCGCGCAATGTCGCGACGCGTTCTGGCAATTACGATGCCTCGATCATTGCACCGCGTACGGTCGGTTTGTCTGTGACACGCAACTTCTAAGACCCTAAAAACGTAAAGCCCGGGGTGCCAACCGCATCCCGGGCTTTTTCATGCCTGGCAGAACCATCCCGTGTTATTTGCAGGCATGCTCGTACAGCCAGGCCGATGCCGCAATATCCTGCACGGCATGGCCCAATGATTTGTACAACGTGATTTCATCAGCACTGCAGCGGCCCGCACACGTCCCGTTCAGCACCGCGCCGATTTCACCCAGAATGTGATCATCGCCGATAGCGCCGGCCGCTTTGGCTTCGAGAAATTCCGCACCATGCAGCAGGACATGCTCGCGATGGTCAACGAAAAAGCGACTTTTGACTACCAGATCCCGATCGATCTCACGCGGGCCCGGCGTGCTGGAGCCGACGACATTGACATGCGCCCCGGCCGACACCCAGGCCCCATGCAGAACCGGTTCGACCGCCGGCGTTACGGTGCAGATGATTTCAGCCCCCCGCACCGCGCTTTGCGCATCGTCTGGCGCAACCACACGCCAGCGCCCACTGGCGTTCAGTTCCTGCGCTACGGCTGCGGCCCGTTCAGGCACCATGTCCCAGACCCGCACCTCGCGTAATGGGCGTAACGTAGCGATGGATTCGATATGGGCACGGCCCTGCTTGCCGCAGCCCAGCACCGCCAACACACCGGCATCATGGTGGGCCAGCGCATCGGTGGCCACGGCACTGGCGGCGGCGGTACGGATTCGCGTAACCTCCTCACCATCGACCAGACAGACCGGCTGGCCGCTTTCCTGCGAAAACAGTACGATCATGCCAGCATGCTGCACCTGCCCCGACGCATTGGGAAAAACGCTGACCAGCTTGGCACCGAAATAACCGCTGCGCTTATCGGCGGCGGGCATCAGGGCGAAGATATGCCCCGGCTTGACCGGCACAAAGCTGCGTAACAGCTGCGCGACATCGCCCGCCGACAAAGACTGCATCGCCTCACGCACCACACCGATCGCGGTCTCGAAGCTTAAATTGCGACACACCGTTTCGGCGTCGATCACGGCTAACTGATTCATCATTACTCCCAACCTTGTGCGGCCCTCTGTAGCAATCTGATCGCTCGGTTCACGGCTGTAAATGGATGTTTAGCGCCCGGCTGGCATCAAAAAAAGCGAACAACACAGTCCATGCACTCCGCACACGCCGCAATTGTGTAAGAAGTTTTATAATCCAAAATAAACCACTACCGCGCATTATTAATGTGTATACTTTATAGGTTTTATAGGCATATATTCAT
>JBAVPS010000543.1:0-8778 GCA_049693315.1 Rhizomicrobium sp.
GCGCGGCATCGGCCAGCCCGCGCCACAACGCGGCGTGTGGATCGGAATCAAACGAGGAATCCGACAGCGCGGTGCGGGCATCCCGATAGCGCCCCATCTGATAATCGGCCGCTGCGCGCATGACCTGCAGCTGAACGCCGTTCGGGCTGGCCGTGTTGGCGTTGGGGCCCTGCATCATATTGACGATGCCCAGCGCCTCGGCACCAAAATCATTGGCCAGATAAAACCGCGCCAGATCAAGCCGGGCCTGATCGGCATTCTTACCAGGGCGTCCAATCAGGCTGCGTAAATTGCGTTCGGTGGCGAGGAAACTGCCCCCGGTCATGCGGCCCCAATGGGCATAATCAAGGAAGCTGTCTTCGCTGGCCGAAGGCGGCTGCAGGCTCTGCTCGCCGGTACCACCGCCCTGCGACAGGGCAAGGCCGCCAGCGCGGGTGATTTCCACCCGCGGTGCCGCAATATTGATGTTCAGATCATCGACAAAGGGTTCGACAACCACACCCGCCGCGGTGGGCAGTACGGTGAAATCGACGAAATTGCGTTCGGCCAGAACCGCCTGCCCCATGGTGCCGGGGATGGCAATCAGCTTGTCCCGTGCGCCGGGATCGTTCAGCGTCACCGTTTTGCCCGCCCCCTCCAGGCTGGCAATGAGTGCGGCGCGGGCCGCATCATCCTGGCCACGGGTAAAGGTGACATTCTGAACATTGGATGGGGGTGATCCGCCCAATTCGACCCGCAGATTGCCATTATCGGCGATGGCGGCGATGTGGACCGGTTTTTTCAAGGTCAGACGCAGTACGCTGACGCCGCTGGAAGAAACGGTATCGGCACTTTCCAGAATACCGTTTTGCAGCGCCTTGACCTTGGAAATGTCGAAAGTGGGTGCGCCCTGCACCACCACCCAGGCGGTAACGCCACGGGCGAACGCCGCCACACTGCGCGAAGCCGCCCCCGGAATAATCAGCTCGGCACGGTCACGGCCAAGCTTGCCCTGAATTTGCAATGTGCCTGCGGGTGTCGCGCTGGGCTTGCCATCGGCGGCCACCACCTGCGGCTGGGACAGTTTCGGATTGTTGAGTTTGGCCGAAACCTTATCGATCTCTTCAGCCTGGGCTGTGCTGACATTGGCGTTCTTGCCGGATTCGCGCCCCTTTTCCCGATTGCCGGTGTCCTTGAACGACGAAACGCTGGGCCGTGACGTGCCGGGCGGCTGATAGGCCCCGGTGTCGGTTTTCGGGGCCAGAATATCGACCACGACATGCGAGCCATCGCGGAAATCGTGATAGCCGGAATCGGAATCCGTGGTCAGATCAATAATCGTGTTCTGGCCATCGATATGCCAGCCTGCGGGTTTGACCCACGGCGGCATTTCCCGCTCCAGTGCGGTGAAATCGGGTTTAACCGGCGCGCCGAAGCGTAAGCTTAAGCGGCCCGGTGCCGCCGAAACCGAATAGGGCACATTGCGCGGCCAGTCGAACACCACGCGGGAGAAGTTGCGATAGGCCCCCGAACGAACCTTCAGCGGTTCGAGATTGTCCATATCCACCGCTTTGGGCGGGGCGGCCTTGGCCGGACCTTTCAGCGGTGCCGGATTACCGCTGAAGCCGGGCGGTATCAGGTCAAAGGCAGTTTTGCTGCCAGCTGTGCTGGTTTGCAGGCGCAGCGGCTGGCTTAAAGCAAAGCGAAAGGTTTTGCCGTCGGCATCGGCGTGGCCGTTACTGATGTAACCGGGCAGGGCGCGCACGATGTCCGAGGGTTTGAGCGTGGTCTTGTTGGGAAAGGTCAGCACCAGCACGCTGCCCGAAACCTGTGCGCGCGGGCTGCCGGCATCAAGGGTCAGCGTCAGGCGGCCATACCCACCCGACGAGGCACCGGCAAGACTATCGGCCGGCCATACCGGTGCCGCGGTGCACAGCATGCCCGCCAAAGCGCCGATTACCAGGCGCGGAACATACCGTCGCTTACCGCTCACCCGCATTGCCTCTTCTCTACTCTGGCGAACATGAAACGGCCGCCATTAACCTTCCGTAAAATTCTCTGCTGCACACGGTCTTAAAATACGTCAGTCCATCAAGGCCGTGCCCCGTTCAAACCTGTCTGAACTATCCTTTGCGGGCGTCGGGGGGCGCTGCGCCAGCGGCAGGCGGTCCGGCCGGGATCGGTGTTTTGGGATTACAGATCAGCGCGTCGGTCGCCGCGGGTGCCGTTGGTGCGGCCACGGGGGGCAATTTCAGCCGGTTGGCCAGATTGACGGTCAGCTTCTGGGCGGCATCCGAATTCATCCCGGCCATCACCATGGCCAGCACATCGGGTTTCATCGCCGCGGCCACCGGGATCAGCACATCGTCGCTTAAGCTGTTGAAGATGCGCGCCGCGTCTTTCGGGCGCATCGCCGAATAGGTTTTGACCAGCGAGGTGACCTGCTTTTGCTCTTCACCATCACGCTGGCCCAGCAGCTGATTAATCTGATCCTGCAATTGCTTGAGGGTGTCGATCTTGCCATCGACGCGTTTTTCCGCCGCCTCGACCAACTGGATCTGATCCTGAATCGCCACTTCGCGCGCATCCAGTTCTTCGCGGCGCTTGGCCAGAGCCGAGACAACATCGCCGCGACCGGCACTTTCGCTGTTTTCGTCCTGTCCCAGATCATTACCCGCCAGCGGCGCGGTATCTTCGGCCAGGATCGAGGTGTCACCACTCATCGCATCCAGCCCCTGGGCCAGCGCGGTGCGCACCAGCCCCTCGCCTTTGACCGCCAGCAAAACCCCGCCGACGACCACCACCACGGGCAGTATCCGCCGGAAACTAATGGGTTTCATCGCACAGTCCTCAGCGCCTCAAGCCGCTGCATGACGCTTTCCGAGGGAAGGCCTGAGGGTGCCGCCGCTGTGGCGGCATGTTTGGCCGAAATCGCGCGGTCAAAGCGCTCGGCAATGCGTTCACCCGAAGCGGTCAGCAACGACAATTCATCCGCCAGCGAGCGGGCCGATTTGACCCGGTCGTTCAGCTCGGCCACCACGCTGCCCGATGCGGTGCGCAGTGCCGAAAGTGCCACCCCGGCCCGTTCGATGGCGTTGTTCAGTTCGCGCACCGTGTTGCCCAGGGCCTGCTGGCCTTTGTTGACCGCAGCCAGCCGCCGCTCCAGCACGATGCAATAGCCCAGTGTGACGACCAGTAAGAGCGTCAGGGTAATTTCCAGTATGATGGAAAGGTTCATGGCAGCCCCCTAAAGTGCGCGCGACGCATCAGTGCGCCGTATGGCTTCCTCGACGCGCACCGCCACCGAAGATCCCGAGCGGCCCATCCGTCCCGACAACAAGGGCACCCCGCCGCAGCGCAGTTGGATGCGCGATTCCGGCGTGGCGTTCAGTAAAATGGTCTGCCCGATTTCCAGACTCATGATCCGGTTCAGTGGCATGATCTGTTCGTCAAGGATGGCATCAATTTCCACCGTGGTCGACCATAATTCGGTGGCCAGATGGCCTTCCCAGATCGAGTCACGGCCAAATTTCTCGCCCATAAACTGCTGCAACAGCAGTTTGCGGATCGGTTCCAGCGTGGCATAGGGCAGCAAAAGCTCGATGCGCCCGCCACGGTCTTCCATATCGACGCGCAGCTTGACCACGATGGCGGCGTTGGCTGGCCGGGCGATGGCGGCAAAGCGCGGGTTGGTTTCGAGCCGGTCGAGCTGGAAATTCACCGGCGACAACGGCTCGAACGCCTGGGTCATGTCGAGCAGGATCACTTCGACCATGCGCTGGACCAGCGAGCGCTCGATCGTGGTGTAGGGGCGGCCTTCAATGCGCATGACCGAAGCGCCGCGGCGCCCGCCCAGCAGAACGTCGACAATCGAATAAATCAGGTTGGAATCGACGGTGAACAGCCCGTAATTGTCGAGCTGTTCGGCGTGGAACACCGCCAGAATGGCCGGTAGCGGGATCGAATTGAGGTAGTCGCCGAACCGGATCGAGGTGATATTGTCCAGACTGACTTCAACGTTATCCGAGGTGAAATTGCGCAAACTGGTCGTCATCAACCGCACCAGACGGTCGAAAACGATTTCCAGCATCGGCAGACGTTCGTAGGAGACCAGGGCTGAATTGATAATGGCGCGGATGCCGGACTTGTCCTGCAGCTGCTCACTGTTCATATCGAAGCCTAAAAGGCTGTCGATTTCTTCCTGGTTGAGGATGCGTTCCGAGGCCCCGTCGTCACCCCCGGCACCGGCAGCTTCGGCCGCTGCCGCAAAACCGCCTAACGCGTTGCCAATCGGCAACGAGTCGAGATCGTCATCACCACCGGTTTCCTGGGCGGCAAATGCACCCAGGGCGCTGCTGATCGGCAGCGCGTCAAGGTCATCGCCACCGTTTTCCGGTTCGTCGGCCATTACTGCACCACCATTTCCTTCAGAAGGACGTCCCGCACATGATAGGGGACTGCGGCGGCATTGACCCGCCGTAACATTTCTTCTTTCAGCCGCATCACCCCGGCTGACCCCTTAATATCATCGGCGCGTAATTCGCGTACATAGGCCTGTAACTGATCGGTAATACGGGGCTGTAACGCCTCGATCCCGGCTTTTTCCTCGGGCGAGGCGACTTCCAGCGACACCGAAAGCTTGAGATAGGCGGTGGAGCCGTCGGCACCCTGAATATTGGCCAGAATATCGGGCATATCGAAATAGGCCACCGCGGGCGGTCCCTCCTGGGTCGTTTCAGCGGCGGCGTGGGCCTCGGCCGGTTCGGCGCTTTTGCTGAACACAAACAGATAGAGCGCGGCACCAATGCCGGCCAGCAGCAAAACCACCACGATAATCGCGATCATCAGCATTTTCTTATTGCCGAAAAGACCCGATTTGGCTGCCGGTGCGCCGGCCTCTGTTTCGTCTTGATCTGAATCCGCCATTTTACGCGCTTATCCGTCCTGCAACAGCAATCTCAAGGGTAAGCTGCTGTGGTTAACGAGTAGTTCAAATTCCCGGCAAGACAAGCCTATACCCGGCAATTTTTACCGTGGGAATCGTTTTTGCCAAACAAAAAACCTACGAAAATCAGCTCCCGGCCTCTGGCATGAACAGTGCACCATATCCCGGCGAAGGACCAGAAAGGATCCGTGAGCGCCAATGGATAACACGCTACTCATCAGCCTGTCGCATCAGCTCGCCCAGCAACGGTCGATGGATGTCATCGCGAACAACCTCGCGAACATGAATACCGCAGCTTATAAGCGCGAAGAATCAAAGTTTGACGAATATGTCCACCAGAGCCGTCCTTCGCAGTGGCAGAAAGGCCCGCAAAGCATCGACTTCGTGGTGAACCCCAATTCTATCCGCGACATGTCGGAAGGCAGCATCGAGCAGACCGGTAACACCTTTGACGTTGCCATCAACGGCAATGGCTATTTCGCGGTGCAGACCGCCCGTGGCGAGCGCTACACCCGCAACGGCCATTTCACCCTGGATGCTGAAGGGCGGATCACGACCTCCGAAGGCGATCAGGTGCTGGGCGATGGTGGTGCCATCTCGATCGCACAGGAAGATGGCGATGTGACCATCGGTACCGACGGCGTGGTCAGTGGCGATCAGGGCCAGATCGGCCGGTTGCAGGTTGTTCGCTTTAATAACGAGCGGGCGATGCAAAAAGAGGGCGATACCTACCTCAACACAACCGAGGTCGCGACCCCCGCCGATGGTGGATACAGCCTCAAGCAGGGCATGCTGGAACGCTCGAATATCGAGCCGGTAACCCAGATGACCGACATGATCAACGTTATGCGTTCGTACCAGGCGGTGGCCAATCTGATCAACGGTCAGGAAACATTGCACACCAACGCCATCACCAAACTCGCTGCCATCCCGTCGTAAGGAGTATTTACTATGCGCGCACTTTCCATCGCATCGACCGGGATGCAGGCCCAGTCCACCAACGTTTCGGTCATCGCCAACAATCTGGCGAACATGAATACCACCGGTTACAAGCAGCAGCGTCCGGCTTTCGTCGATCTGCTCTATCAGAACGTTGCTACGCCGGGCACGCAGTCCTCGGATACCGGCACGATCATCAACGGTGTTCAGCTCGGCGCCGGTGTGCGCACGCAGAGCATCTATCGCATCACCTCGCAGGGTGATCTGTCGCAGACCTCGAACACCTATGATCTGGCCGTCAGCGGCAAAGGCTATTTCCGCATTCAGATGCCGGATGGCACCGATGCCTATACCCGTGATGGCAACTTCACGCTGTCTTCGACCGGTCTGCTGGTGACGCAGGATGGCTACACCGTCCAGCCGGGTATCACCATTCCCACCACCGCGACCGACGTGACCATCGGTTCAACCGGTATTGTCGAGGCTACCGTTGCCGGTACCGCCACTAATGTCGGTCAGCTTGAACTGACGCGGTTTCCCAATGAATCCGGGTTGGAATCGCTGGGCGATAACCTGGCGATCGAGACCGAATCCTCGGGCGCACCGCAGGCCGGTGCACCGGGTTCGACCGGCTATGGCACGATCAAACAGGGCTATCTCGAAGCCTCCAACGTTGATTCGGTGACCGAAATCACCACCATGATCACCGCCCAGCGCGCCTATGAAATGAATTCCAAGGTCATTTCCGCGGCTGACAGCATGCTGCAAACCACAGCCAATATGGGGAGTTCGTGATGAAAATCCGTCTTTACCTGATTTTTGGCGCTTTGATTGCAGGCTTCGCGCTGACCGTGCTTCCCGGCACGGCCTATGCCGGTGGCCAGCGTATTGTGGTGCCGGTGCACGATATTGCCCGTGGCGATGTCGTCGGTCCGGCAGATTTTACCGTGGTGCCGGTGTCCGGCATAACGCAGTCGGGCACAGTTACCGCGGCGGCCCAGATTTCCGGGCTGGAAACGCGCCGGGCCTTGCGTGCCGGGGAAGCCATGCGCACGGTTGATTTCCGTCACCCCATTATTGTCACCAAGGGATCGACCGTAACCATGGTGTACGAGGTTCCCGGCGTTTCCCTTAATGCCACCATGCGTGCGATCAGCGCGGGCGGTATGGGCGAGATGGTGACGGTGCAGAACCCGGTGTCGTTTCGGCAGGTCAGCGCCATTGTCATTGGCCCCGGTCAGGTTAAAGCCGTGACCGGCAGTGGATTGACGATTACGGCGGGTGCCGCATCGGTTCCGACCGCTACCCTTTCCAGTGCGGCACCGTAAAGGAGGTCTGTGATGGCTTTGCATTCCTATCGCATTGCGCTTGGCCTGGGGGCGGCCCTGCTTCTGGTCAGCTGTAATAATGCACAGCGTTTGACCGAAATCGGTACCGACCCCAAGCTGGATGGGATCAGCCGACCGGGCGAACAAAATCCGGTTTCGGTGCCGATGCCGCAGGCTTCGGGCGAGCAGCGCGGTGCCGGTTCCCTGTGGGTGGCCGGATCGCGTGCCTTCTTCCGTGATCCGCGCGCCAGTAAGGTGGGTGATATCATTACGGTCGATATTGCGGTTGCCGATACCGCCAAATTGTCCAACAGCACGACACGGACCCGGACCAATACCGAAGATGCCGGTATGACCAATATGTTCGGTATCGAAAATCTGCTGCCGTCGACGATGTCGGCCGGCAGTCTGCTCAATACCAATTCCGACGTGTCCAATGCCGGGACGGGGGCCATTTCGCGGTCTGAAGCCATAACCATGACGATGGCCGCGCTGGTGACCCAGACGTTACCCAACGGCAATCTGGTAATCGGCGGTCATCAGCAGGTGCGGGTTAATGGCGAGCTGCGGGATCTGCAGATTTCCGGCATTGTGCGCATCGAAGATATCACCAGCGATAACACGGTGAACCTGACCCAGATTGCCGAGGCGCGCATTTCCTATGGCGGTCGCGGCACGATGAGCGATGTGCAAAGCCCGCGTTGGGGCAGCCAGCTGTTTGACGCCCTGCTACCCTGGTAACGGGGGCTGCAGGATTATCGCCTGAAAAAATAAAAGGGGGCCGCGGGGCCCCCTTTTATTTATGGCTTAATCGTCGCGATAGACTTTTTCGCGCCGTTCATGCCGTTCTTGCGCTTCGATCGACAAGGTGGCGATCGGGCGGGCGTCGAGCCGTTTGAGCGAGATGGGTTCGCCGGTTTCCTCGCAGAAACCATAAGAACCGTCTTCGATCCGCGACAAAGCGGAATCGATTTTGGCAATCAGCTTGCGTTGGCGATCGCGCGTGCGCAGCTCAAGTTGGCGTTCGGCCTCAGTCGAGGCGCGATCAGCCAGATCAGCATGCGGCACCGTTTCTTTTTGTAAATTTGCGATCGTCTCACGGCTTTCGCGCAGAATGTCTTCTTTCCACGCCATAAGCTTGCGCCGGAAATATTCGCGCTGCCTCTCACTCATAAAGGGCTCGCTCTCCGAGGGCCGGTAGCCTAGCGGAAGTTGAATACCCATGCATCTTCCTCACTGGAAAAGAATGCCTAACAACGTGTGAGGGGTTATAGCGATAGCCTGTGACGCCAGCAATCGGAATTGCAGCCAACGGCTATATTAAAAAACCGTTTAGAAATAATGCGTTAGCACTGTTTTGGTTTTCGTGAGGTGTTTTTGTCCTGTCTCTGAACACGTTTGGCGGGTGAATTGTGCGGGTGCGCGGGCCGATTCGCTCTAGCGTGGGTGGATGTTTTTAAAGGCCGGTCTGTAATTTCCGCACGGAAATAAATTTAAACGGATTAAGGGGATGGACAGTGCCAACGCGATGTCCTATATCGCGATCCCTGCCCGGCAACGGGCGGAAAAAATGGCGCGGGGTGGAGC
>JBAVPS010000544.1:0-3120 GCA_049693315.1 Rhizomicrobium sp.
GAAATCCTGCGCGCCGGATTCTATCTCTATGGCTGGCGTCAGGTGCCGGTTGATATTTCGGTTATTGGCGAGAAAGCCAATGCCACCCGCCCGGAAATCGAACAGGTGATGTTTGATGCCGGTGACAGCGAAGATGTTGAGGCGCTTGACCGCCGGCTTTACCTGTGCCGCCGCCGCATTGAAAAAGGCGTGCGCAATGCGGCGATCAACGATTTTTATATCTGCTCGCTGTCGACCCGCTCGGTGATCTACAAGGGTATGTTTCTGGCCGAGCAACTGTCGAACTTTTATCCCGATCTGAAAGATGATCGTTTTGTTTCGGCCTTTGCCATTTTCCATCAGCGCTATTCGACCAACACCTTCCCGACCTGGCGGCTGGCCCAGCCTTTCCGCATGCTGGCCCATAATGGTGAAATCAACACGCTGAAGGGCAACGCCAACTGGATGAAGAACCACGAGGTCAAAATGGCCTCGGATCTGTTCGGGGCGGCAGGCGACGATATCAAACCGATTATTCAGCCGGGCAGCTCGGATTCTGCCGCGCTGGATGCCGTGTTTGAAGTCATGGTGCGCGCCGGCCGTACCGCGCCACTGGCCAAATCCATTCTGGTGCCGGAAGCCTGGTCCAAACAGGCATCGACCATGCCGGAAAGTCACCGCGCGCTGTATGCCTATGCCAACGCGGTGATGGAGCCATGGGATGGCCCGGCCGCACTGGCCGCCACCGATGGCCGCTGGGTCATTGCCGCGATGGACCGCAACGGCCTTCGCCCGATGCGCTATTCGCTGACCAGGGAAGGGCTGCTGTTTGTCGGTTCCGAAACCGGCATGGTGGTGCTGAACGAGGCGTCGGTCACCCGTAAAGGGCGGCTGGGGCCGGGGCAGATGATCGCGCTCGACCTGATCACCGGAAAATTCTTTGAAGACCGCGCCATCAAGGACAAGCTGGCAGGTGAATATCCCTATGAACGCTGGACCAAAAATGTCGTCGATCTTGACCCCATCATCGACAAAGGTGGCGAGAAACGCATCTTCGATAAGGATGATCTGAAGCGCCGTCAGATTGCCGCGGGCTTTACCCATGAAGACATGGAAAGCGTGCTGCAGCCAATGATCGACGACGGCAAAGAGCCGCTGGGATCGATGGGCGATGACACACCACTGGCGGTTTTATCGGAACGCTATCGTCCGCTGTCGCATTATTTCCGCCAGAATTTCAGTCAGGTCACCAACCCGCCGATTGACCCGTTGCGCGAAGCCCGCGTGATGAGCCTGAAAACACGTTTCCGCAATTTGGGCAACGTGCTGGTGCATGACGAAAAGCAGACCGAGGTTTATGTGCTGGAAAGCCCGGTAATCTCAACCGGCATGTTCGAGCGCATGAAAAACCACCTTGAAGGCCGCTTCTACGAAATCGATTGCCTGTTCGAGCCGAGCCATGACGGTGCGCTGGGCGAAGCCATCGAGCGCATCCGGGCCGAAGCCGAAGAAGCCGTGCTGCAGGGCTATGGCCATCTTATTCTGACCGACGAACGCGTGACCGAGGGTAAGGCCGCCGTACCGATGATTTTGGCCACCGGGGCGGTGCATTCGCATCTGTCCCGCCGGGGCCTGCGCACCTACACATCGATCAATGTGCGTTCAGCTGAATGTCTGGATACACATTATTTTTCTGTGCTGATCGGCGTCGGGGCCACCACCGTCAACGCCTATCTGGCGCAGGAATGCATTGCCGAACGCCATGCCAAGGGCCTGTTCGGCAAACGATCCTTAGAAGATTGCGTACGGCGCTATCTCGATTCCGTCAGCGCCGGGCTTTTGAAGATTATCTCGAAAATGGGCATTGCGGTGATCTCGTCCTACCGCGGCGCCTACCTGTTCGAGGCGGTTGGGCTGTCACGTTCGATGGTGGCGGATATTTTCCCCGGCATGTCGAGCCGGATTTCCGGC
This sequence comes from Rhizomicrobium sp., assembly GCA_049693315.1. Taxonomy (GTDB): domain Bacteria; phylum Pseudomonadota; class Alphaproteobacteria; order Micropepsales; family Micropepsaceae; genus Rhizomicrobium. Next base: position 1,951 of record JBAVPS010000544.1, read on the forward strand.
ATTGGCCTTTCCGGCATTGCTAAGAAAACCGCCCGTCAGCACGCGCTGGCTTTTGCGCCGGGCAGCCATATGTCCGTGGGCGGATTTTATCGCCTGCGCAGCAGTGGCGAAACCCACGCCCACAATGCCGAAACCATCCGGTTGTTACAGGAAGCGGTAACCACCGAATCCTATTCGACCTATCGGCGCTATGTTGAAGCCATACGGGCCCAGCCCGCGGTGAATTTGCGCGATCTGCTCGATTTTCGTCCCAATGCGCACCCGACCCCGCTGGACGAGGTGGAATCGATCACCGAAATCCGCAAGCGTTTTTATACCCCCGGCATGAGTCTGGGCGCGCTGTCGCCGGAGGCCCACGAAGCCCTCAATATCGCCATGAACCGCATCGGGGCCAAATCCTGTTCGGGCGAAGGTGGCGAAGACCCCATTCGTTTTCACCCCAAGGAAAACGGCGACAACCCCAATTCAGCCATCAAACAGGTCGCCTCGGCCCGCTTTGGCGTGACGGCGGAATATCTCAACCAGTGCCGCGAAATCGAAATCAAGGTGGCGCAGGGGGCCAAGCCCGGTGAAGGCGGCCAGTTACCCGGATTTAAGGTGACGGAATTTGTCGCCCGCCTGCGCCATGCCACACCGGGCGTGATGCTGATCTCGCCGCCGCCCCATCACGATATTTATTCGATCGAAGATCTGGCCCAATTGATCTATGATTTAAAACAGATCAACCCCACTGCGCGCGTCTGCGTCAAGCTGGTGTCGGCCACCGGCATTGGCACCATTGCCGCCGGGGTTGCTAAGGCCAAAGCCGACGCCATCGCCATTTCAGGGCATAATGGCGGCACCGGGGCATCGCCGCTAAGCTCGATCAAATATGCCGGTATTCCGTGGGAAATGGGCCTGACCGAAGCCCACCAGATTCTGACGCTGAACAATCTGCGCCACCGCGTGACCCTGCGTACCGATGGCGGTTTGCGCACCGGGCGCGACATTGTTATGGCGGCGATGATGGGGGCGGAAGAATTTGCCATCGGGACTGCGGCGCTGATTGCGCTGGGCTGCATCATGGTGCGCCAGTGCCATTCCAACACCTGCCCGGTCGGTGTCTGTACGCAGGATGAAGAGCTACGCAAGAAATTTGCCGGGGCCCCGGAACGTGTGGTCAACCTGTTC
>JBAVPS010000545.1:0-6499 GCA_049693315.1 Rhizomicrobium sp.
CAGGGATACCCCAGTGGCTTTTGAACAGTCGCTCACCGCTGACAGTTGCGGGGGCAGCGCCGGTCTTGCACCGGCTTCCCTCTTGGCTTTTGGGCAAAAAAACACGCCCAAAAGAACCTTAAGCCCACCGACACTATCGGCAGGCTTAAGGGGTGTCAATAAAGACATAAAGAAATCTTTATGTCTGCATATCCGTTATGGTTTTACCCGCGCACTTCCATCTGGATCGGGCCATCCTTGCGACCATGGATGAACTGATCGACATAGGGGTTGTCGGCAGTATCAATCTCGGCCGTCGGCCCCGCCCAGACGATCTTGCCCTTGTAGAGCATGGCGATGCGGTCGGCGATTTTGCGGGCGCTGACCATGTCATGGGTGATCGACAGCGCAGTGGCCCCGACATCCTTGACCATATCGACGATCAGATTGTTGATGACGTCCGACATGATGGGGTCGAGCCCCGTGGTCGGCTCGTCAAAGAAGATGATCTCGGGCTTGGTGGCGATGGCGCGCGCCAGCCCGACGCGTTTTTGCATGCCGCCCGACAGTTCCGACGGCGACAGTGCACCAACATCCGCCGTCAGCCCGACCTTGGCCAGGGTTTCAATGGCGATGTCCTTGGCCTTTTTACGGCCCATGCCATGGCCCTGGATCAGACCAAAGGCGACATTTTCCCAGACCGGCAGACTGTCGAACAAGGCAGCGTTCTGAAACAGCATGCCGAATTTACGCAAATAGGCTTCGCGGGCCCGGCCACGCAGGCGCGTCACCGGCTCGCCATCCACAAAGATTTCGCCTTCGTCGGGGCGCAGAATGCCCAGCACGCATTTGATCGTCACCGATTTGCCGGTGCCCGAGCCACCGATCACCACCAGCGACTCCCCCTGCTCGATGGTCAGATCGACGCCATCCAGAACCACCTTGGATCCGAAGCGTTTTTTCACGCCCTTGAGTTCGATTTTTGCCATGGCGATCTCTTAGAACAGGATGTTGGTCAGGATGTAGTTGGAAGCCAAAATCAGGATCGACGCCGACACCACCGCACTGGTGGTGGCGCTGCCGACGCCCTGCGCCCCGCCCTTGGAATGGAAGCCGTGATAGCACCCCATCAGCGCGATGAGGAAACCGAACACCGCCGCCTTGATCAGGCCGGAAGCGACATCCTTGAAATCGAGGGCATTGATGGTGTGCTGCAGATAGATCGTGCCGGTGAAATCCAGACTGCTGGTAGAGACGACGTAACCACCGAAAATGCCGATGGCATCTGCCACCGCCACCAGCAGCGGCATGGCGATCACCGCCGCCACCAGACGCGGCACCACCAGATATTTCATCGGGTTGGTGGCCAGCGTGGTCAGCGCATCAATCTGTTCAGTCACCCGCATGGTGCCAAGCTCGGCAGCGATGGCCGCCGCAACGCGCCCCGCCACCATCAGACCGGCGATCACCGGCCCCAGCTCGCGCGTGATACCGATCAGCACCACCACCGGCATATAGACTTCGGCACCATAACGGGCGGTGCCGATATAAATCTGTAAGGCCAGCGCACCGCCGGTGAAGAAGGCGGTCAGCCCGACCACCGGCAGCGAGAAATAGCCGACGCGCATGAACTGTTTGAACAGCAACGACCAATAGATCGGCGGTCGCACGATGCTGATCACCGCGGTGGCGGTGAACATGCACAGCCGGCCGATCTCCTGCAAAAAGCCAAGCGTGATTTTCCCGATGGCGGCAAAGACGTTCATGCGGCCTCCTGATAGACGCGCGCGGCGCGGGGTGAAACCTGTGTCAGAATCTCGTACGAAATCGTGCCGGACGCGCCAGCCAGTTCTTCCAGCGATACAACATCGCCAAACAGTTCCGCGTCCATCCCGGCGTGTGGCACCACCGGCAGATCGGTCACATCGAAGATGACCAGATCCATCGAAATGCGGCCAACCACCGGCACCTTAACGCCGCCAATGGCACCAAAGCCACGGTTGGAAACGGTGCGCATCAGACCATCGGCATAGCCATAGGCCGCAATGGCCAGACGGCTCGCCCGACTGGTCTGAAAACTGGCACCATAGCCGACGGTTTCGCCCGCCGGGGTTTCACGCACCTGCAAAATCGGCGCGGTGCAGCGCACCGCCACCCCAAAGGGATTGGGGCGGCTGGGGATCGGGTTGCCGCCATAAAGCGCAATGCCGGGGCGGACCAGATCAAAATGATAATCCTTACCCAGAAGAAGCCCGCCCGAAGCCGCCAGACTGGCGGGGGCCGGTGGCAACAGTGCCAGCGCCGCCTTGAAGCGTTTGAGCTGCGCCGCATTCATCGGCGAATCCGGCTCGTCAGAACAGGCCAGATGGCTCATCCACAGCACAACATTCAGCCCGGCCAGCCGTTTGGCACTTTCACCGGCCAGCAGCGCAACATCGGTCTGGGAAAGCCCCAGCCTGTTCATGCCGGTATCGATGTGAATGGCAGCCTCGTAAACACTGCCCGCCGCCAGCGCCGCCTTGGAATAGCGCGCAATCTGTTCAAGCGAATTCAGGCACGGGATAAGGTGATAGCGGGCGTAAGCCGCCGCGGTACCATCGGCCACACCATCGAGCACAAAAATCCGTGCCCGCACCGACAGGCGGCGCAGCGCGATGGCCTCCTCCAGCCGGGCGACGACAAAATTCTCGGCCCCGGTGGCAACCAAAGCCGGAACGATTGTTCCCGCCCCCAGACCATAGGCATCGGCCTTGACCACAGCGGCAGCCGTAGCCGGGCCAGCCATCGCCTGAGCAAGGCGGAAATTTTCAGCAATCGCCCCCAGGCGCACGGTCAAATGCGCGGCGGAAGCAGCCGAAGCAGTCATGTCAGTATTCATGGATGAGAACATAGTGCGAATGATTAGTTGTTACCACCCGGAACGTAGTTTTCCAGGCAGGGGGCATTGGGATCGATGTAACTGGCGCAACGTGGGCGGGTGTTACGTTCGTGCGCCATGGCATCGCTGGGCCGGACTTTCTTTTCCGGCTGTTTCTGGGCCGGGGCCCCACTGGGGTCCAGAATAACGTAGCCATAGCGATCATAGACGAAATCCCACGGCTTATAGCGGCAGCGATGTTGCCCTTCGGGCGTGAGATATTCGAATTTACCCGCGCCGCACGATAATGCCTGACCGATGGCCAGCCCCGGATTGACGGTAATGGCGTTGGGCGACTGCGGCCGGATCACTTCAGGCATGAGTTGCACCGCCTTATAGGCGTTGCGGATCATTTTCTCTGTTTCCTGATCGTTCTGGGTTCCGTGCGAGAACGACGCCTTGGGCAGCAACAGCCACAACAGTTCGGTACGGGGGGGCGTCTTCTGTGGTGGCGGCGCGCTGAGTCGTACCTGCACCAGATAGTAGATCACCACGAAATGGACTGCGGTTACGAAAAGCGCCACACAAAGGCGGCGCAAGCGATGGCGCTTGGCCTTACGACGTTTTTCGAGACGGGACAAAATATCGGCAACTGCCGTATTGGTCTCATCGATGAGATATGCGCCCGCCACCGATGTTGTACCTCGAACCCATAGTCAATCATGCTGCCTGAAAGAATGACGACCACCATTTTCACACCGGCGGCACTTCAGGCTATAGCATGATTGGCAAGCAGAGGGGAATTACCCTTAGGCCGCCCCGCAAAATTGCGGGCGCGGCGATTGCAGCGCGCTTATTTGCGATTCGCTGGCGGATTGGGCAGGTCCATCGCCAGAATGGCCATGTTGAAGGCGTAAGACACCTCCCCGTCCTCTTCGTCCTTGAAGATGACGCCGATAAATTCACCGGCGATATGCACTTCAACGGAATCGTCCTGCTTGGGCCGCTCGACCAACGTGATGGTATCCAGCCGGAACAGGTTACGCAGATATTTCTCAACCTGCCAAAGTTCAGTACGCGTCAAAAAAGCCTCCATCGTCTGACGTTTCGGCGTTAGTTTCTGCTGTCACAAAATCTGCCGCCTTACGGCGGCCCTGTCGCAGAACCAAAAGAAAAACGGCACCGATGCCGCCCCCCGAACCGGGGGAACTTCAGGGCATTGGAACTGCCATGCCGCCAGCATCCGGGTCAAGCGTCTTTCCGCCACCGGTATAGTTAGATACCAGCTTTGATGTCCAGTTCGGGATCGTCAATCAACTGGTTCATTTCCAGCGATGGCCGGTCACACCCCATACAATTGACCACTTTGGCCGGCACGCCGACCGCCGTGCAATGCGACGGGATCGACTTCAGCACCACCGAACCGGCACCAATGCGGGAATATTCGCCGATTTCGATATTGCCCAGAATCTTGGCCCCCATCGACAACAGAACCCCCCGGCGGATTTTGGGGTGACGATCACCATCGGCCTTGCCGGTGCCGCCCAGTGTCACATTGTGCAACATGGAAACATCGTCTTCGACCACGGCGGTTTCACCAATCACCACGCCGGTAGCATGGTCGATCAGGATGCCGCGGCCAATCCGGGCGGCCGGGTGAATATCGACGTCGAACATGCGGGAAATCCGGCTCTGGAAGAACAGCGACAGGCCAATCCGCCCGACGCCCCACAACCAGTGGGCAATGCGATAGCTTTCCAGCGCGTGAAAGCCTTTGAAGTACAAAAACGCCTCGATATAGGCGTGGCAGGCCGGGTCACGGTCGAATACCGCCGACAGATCGGCCCGCACCGCCGCCCCGATTTCAGGATCGGCCTGCATGGCTTCGTCGAAGATTTCGCGCACCAGCATCTGATCGATGTCTTCGCCGCCAATCTTCTTGGCCAGATGATAGCTTAAGGCATCCTCAAGCCGGTTGTGATTGAGGATGGTGGCATGGACAAAACTGGCCAGGGCGGGTTCACCCGCCGCCAGTTCCGCCGCCTGATTGCACAGGTCACGCCAGATTGGATCACACGCCATCTTGTGCGCCGGATCGTTAGGGACGATTTTTTCTACCGTTGCGGACATTTGAAAGTCTCCTACCATCCTTGTACAGGATTTACCGGCCGTGCCAAACCTTACTGTGCATCGCCCCGACACTTTCCGGATGTATTGTGACATAAACGGTTGGAGAAATCTGATGAGCAATCTCAATCCCCACATCCCGCAAACCCTGGATTTGCTGCTCCGCCGTAAATCGGTCAAGCCGCAAACCATGACCGGCCCCGGCCCGGACGAAGCGCAAATGACGCAGATCCTGACCGCCGCAACCCGGGTGCCCGACCATGGCAAGCTGGCCCCCTGGCGCTTCATCCGCTTTTGCGGCGATGCCCGCGGCCGCTTCGGTCAGGTGCTGGTGGACACATTGCAAGCCCGCGGACCTTTAAGCCCCGACCGCCAGAGCCAGGAAGCCGCCCGCTTCCTGCGCGCCCCGGAAATCGTCGGCGTCATCAGCCACCCGCGAAGCGACGTGCCGGTGCCGGAATGGGAACAAATTCTGTCGGCGGGCGCGGTGTGCCAGAACCTTATTCTGGCGGCGCATGCTCTGGGCTATGTCGCGACCTGGCTGACCGAATGGTACGCCTATGACCGGGAAATTCTGCAAAAGCTTGGGCTGGATCAATCCGAACGCATTGCAGGCTTCATCTTCATCGGCCGCATGAGCGAAATGCCTCAGGATCGCCCCCGCCCCGACCTTGCCACCATCGTCAGCCACTACTGAAGCGTCGGCCTGGCCACCAGCTTGCGGGTGCGGACGGCGGGAAAATGCAGCTCGACCGTGGTGCCGACACTGAGGGCACTTTGAATGACCAGACGCCCGCCATGCAGCTCCATCAGGGTTTTGACCAGCGACAGACCAAGCCCCGTCCCCTCGACTTTGCGCGACAAGGGCGAGGCAATCTGGCGGAACGGTTCCAGTGCCTGTGGTATCGCCTCGGGCGCCATGCCGATGCCGGTGTCAGAGACGCAGATGATGATACCGCCATCGCCGCCCATGCGCGCCGTCACCGTAACCTTGCCGCCGGGCAGCGTAAATTTTACCGCATTGCTTAAAAGATTGAGCAGGATCTGTTTCAGCCGCAGGCGGTCGGCATCAATGACCGGGAAATCCGGCGGCACATAATGGCTGATGGTCAGGGTGTTTTCCCGCGCCCGCTCGGCGACAAAGCGCAGGCAATCCTCGAAAAATTCGGGCAACGCAATATCCTCGCAACCCAGCTCCAGCCGGCCGGCCTCGGCTTTGGACAGATCGAGAATATCGTTGATCAGATTGAGCAGATGCTTACCCGCGCTGTGAATGTCGTTGGCGTATTCGGTGTAGCGCGTCGAGCCGAGCGGCCCGAACAGACCGCAGGATAACACCTCGGAAAAGCCGATAATGGCGTTCAGCGGGGTGCGCAATTCGTGACTCATCAGGGCCAGAAAGGCGCTTTTGGAGCGATAGGCATCCTGCGCCGCCATCAGCGCCTTGTGCAGCTGTTTTTCGCGGATGGTCAGCAGCGAGACCTTGGCGCGCACCAGTGCCTCGCTGGTGCCGATGCCGAGATAGCGCCCCTCGCG
>JBAVPS010000546.1:0-6292 GCA_049693315.1 Rhizomicrobium sp.
TAAAGCAGAGCAGCGCTTCATTCAGCCGCCCGATTTTTTCAAGCCCAATGCCAAGATTGGAGGCGGTTTGTGGTTGCGCTGGTGATAACTGCAATGACTGCGCCAGCAAGGCAACGCACGTGTCGCTATGACCCTGTTGCAGCTCTAATATGCCGTGCAGATTGAGTAATTTTATACTGGTGGGAAAGCGTGGCTGATATTGCCGACAAAGCGCTATCGCCTGACCAATATCGCCAGACTGCATCAGCTGCATCGCTTGCTGGAAAACCACCGAGGCGTTCGTGTCGGAAAGTGCGTCCATTACAGTGGCATCGCTTAAAGTATGCAATGCATTTAAAACAAAATGACGTCACGCTTCAATGATGCGTAACGCCATTTTGTGTAAAAGTCTGTGTTAATCTGACCATTGTGCCGGGGTGCGGTCCCAGCGGTGGGGGCGTAAACGAGCCATCAGATCGGCGGGCAGGGGGCCCTTGGCGGCATAAGACTGGTTGGCCGCGACATGTTCGGGCTTGCGCATGCCGGGGATCAGGGTGGTCACCGTCGGCTCGCTTAAGATAAAGCGGATGGCCAGTTCCGGCAGGCTCATGCCTTCAGGCAGCTCGGCCTTCAGCGCGTCGACATGCTCGATGGTGCGCTTTAAGTTTTTTTGATTGAAATAGCGTGCGCGCCAGTCGCCTACCGGGAAGGTGGTTTCAAGGGTCATCTTGCCGCCCAGACTGCCTTCGTCGAGCGGTACGCGGGCGATGACGCCAACATTGTGCTCCCGACAGATCGGAAACAGTTTGTCTTCCGGGGCCTGATCAAAGACGTTATAGATCACCTGAACGCTTTCAATCAGGCCGGTTTCAATCGCCTTGATGCCGTTATTGGGCTGCCAGCGGTTCAGGCTGAGACCAAAGGCGTTGATGATATTGCGGGCCTTCAGTTCCGCCACGGTGTCCTGCCATTCGCCATCCTCGGCCCAGGCATCTTCCCAGACATGAAATTGCAACAGATCAACCGGGCGGCCGAAGGCGGCTTTGATCTTTTCAGCGTGGCTGACGACGTGATCGTGCGGAAAAATATCGTGTAACGGCTTGTCCGGGTTACTTGGCCATTTGCCATCCGCCGGCGGAATCTTCGAGGCCAGCACCAGTGGCTTGTCGGAAAATTCACGGGCGATCTGCCCCAGCAGAGCATCGCTGTGCCCCGCGCCATAGGCAAAGGCGCTGTCAAAAAAGGTGCAGTCGTTTTGTACTGAATGGCGTAACGCGGTCAGACTTTCATCATCTTCCGAGCCAGTCCAGCCACTCATCCCCCAAAGCCCGTGGCCCAGTTCGCCGACGGAAAATCCACTCTTACCTAAAATGCGCCTGCGCATACTTCTTCCCCTCGAATGCAAATACAAATTCCTGGTGGTATTTTGTCCGTCATTTTCGGCACATTTCAGCGGTCATTGCAATCGCTGGGTGGGAGCCGCACGCGCAGGGCTGCTATGCGCAGAAAATCCCGGTCAACAAAATGTGAGCGCCTGCGCAGAATGTGAAACATACGTAATGGGTAAAAAAAAGCCCCCGCATGTGGATCACATGCGGGGGGTAGGTTAGTTGCTACAGCTACGAAGCAAGAATTACTTCTTGGCAGTCTTGGCCGGTGCCGGCGCTTCGACTTCAGCTTCGTCTTCGTCGCGTTCATAGGCTTCGACGAAGGGGCGGCCGTAATAGCTGTCGATCAGGAGCTGCTTGAGCTCGCTCATCAGCGGGAAGCGCGGGTTGGCGCCAGTGCACTGGTCGTCAAAAGCCGCCACGGCGATTTCGTCAACCTTGGCCAGGAAGTCGGCCTCGGCAACACCAGCCGCCTGAATGGACATGGGGATGTCCAGTTCCTTTTTCAAGGCGTCAACCCAGGCAATCAGGTTGTCGACCTTGTTCGCCGTACGGGCGCCGCCGAGCTTCAGGCTGTCGGCGAGTTCCGCATAACGGGCGCGGGCCTTCGGGCGGTCATACTGCGAGAACGCCGTCTGCTTCACCGGGTTGTTGTTGGCGTTGTAGCGGATGACGTTGGTGATCAGCAACGCGTTGGCCAGACCGTGCGGGATATGGAACGCTGCGCCGATCTTGTGCGCCATCGAGTGGCAAACACCCAGGAAGGCGTTGGCGAAGGCCATACCGGCAATGGTGGCACCGTTGTGGACCTTTTCACGGGCGATCGGATCCTTGGCACCGTTCTTGTAGGAAGACGGCAGGTATTCCTTGAGCAGCTTCAGGGCCGTCAGGGCGTGGCTGTCCGAATATTCGGTGGCCATGACCGAGACATAGGCTTCCAGAGCGTGGGTCACCGCGTCGATGCCGCCGAACGCGGTCAGCGACTTCGGCATGTTCATCACCAGGTTGGCGTCGATGATCGCCATATCCGGGGTCAGAGCATAGTCAGCCAGCGGATACTTCATGCCGGTGGCGTCGTCGGTCACAACCGCGAACGGGGTGACTTCCGAACCCGTGCCCGAGGTGGTGGTGATCGCAACCATTTCGGCTTTGATGCCCATCTTCGGGAACTTATAGATGCGCTTACGGATGTCCATGAAGCGCAGCGCCAGGTCTTCGAAGTGCACTTCGGGGTGCTCGTACATGACCCAGATGACCTTGGCCGCGTCCATCGCCGAACCACCGCCAACGGCGATGATCACGTCAGGCTTGAAGACGTTGGCCTTGGCCACGCCCTTGCGGACGGTGGTCAGGGTCGGATCGGCCTGCACATCGCTGAAGACATCGACTTCGATGCCCTGTGCCTTGAGCAAGTTGACCGGTTCGTCAATGAAGCCACTGGTGAACAGGAAGCTGTCGGTGATGACCAGTGCGCGCTTCTTGTCAGCCAGATCCTTGAAGGCTTCTTTCAGGCAGCCGCGCCGGAAATAAATCGATTTCGGCACTTTATGCCAGAGCATGTTTTCCTCGCGTTTCGCAACGGTTTTCTTGTTGATCAGATGCTTCGGACCGACGTTCTCGGAGATGGAGTTACCACCCCACGAGCCGCAGCCCAGCGTCAACGAGGGCGCAATGTTGAAGTTGTACAGATCGCCGATGCCGCCATGCGACGACGGCATGTTGACCAGAATACGGGCGGTCTTCATGCGCTCGCCAAAAGCGGTAACGCGTTCCGGATGGCCGTCCTGATCGGTGTAGAGCACCGAGGTGTGGCCGATACCGCCCAGTGCAACCAGCTCGGCCGACGTGTCGAGGGCCGCCTTGAAGTCCTTGCGGTGATAGAGGGCCAGGGTCGGCGACAGCTTTTCGTGGGCGAAGGCTTCGTCCTGAACGTTCTCGACTTCGGCGATCAGCACCTTGGTGTTCGGCGGGACCGTGATGCCAGCCATTTCGGCGATCTTGATGGCAGACTGACCGACAACCTTCGGGCTCAACGCGCCTTCAGGGAACACGGTCTGACGCACGGCACCGATTTCGTTGCTCGACAGGACATAACCGCCATGGGTGATGAAACGTTCACGCACCTGCGGATAGACCGCATCAACCACAACCACGGCCTGCTCCGAGGCGCAGATCATGCCGTTGTCGAAGGTCTTCGACATCAGGATCGAGGCGATGGCGCGCTTGATGTCGGCATGTTCGTCGATCAGCACCGGGGCGTTACCCGCACCGACGCCGATGGCCGGCTTGCCCGAAGAATAGGCCGCCTTCACCATACCAGGGCCACCGGTGGCGAGGATGAGGTTGATGCCCTTGTGGCGCATCAGGGCGTTGGACAGATCCAGCGTCGGCTCGTCGATCCAGCCGATGATGTCGGCGGGGGCGCCAGCGGCAACCGCAGCATCGAGCACCAGCTTGGCAGCGGCGCAGGTCGACTTGCGGGCGCGCGGATGCGGGCTGAAAATGATACCGTTGCGGGTTTTCAGGCTGATCAGCGACTTAAAGATCGCGGTCGAGGTCGGGTTGGTGGTCGGAACAATACCGCAGATCACCCCGATCGGCTCGGCGATCGTCATCGTGCCGCCTTCCTCGTCATTGTCGAGGATGCCGCAGGTCTTGGTGTCTTTGTACTTGTTGTAGATGTATTCCGACGCGAAGTGGTTCTTCGTCACCTTATCTTCGGCGACGCCCATGCCGGTTTCTTCGGCGGCCATGATGGCCAGCGGAATACGGGCATCAGCAGCGGCAAAAGCGGCATTGCGGAAAATCTTGTCAACCTGCTCCTGGGAGAAGGTGGCGAAAACGCGCTGTGCCGCAGTTACGCGGGCAACCAGTGCGTCCAATTCGTCAGCATTCGTTACGGACATTAAAAAACTCCTGTCTTCCTGATGCGGCACCTTTGCCATAGGCATGCCGCGTTTTCATGACGGTGTCACACGCCGATACATTTCGGTGTCGCGTGCCTGGAAATTTGGGGGGGCAGAAGAATATGGCATCCCCAAATCAAGGGTTTCTCCTTTTCAATGCGAACATTTATTGTTTTTTCGCAGTTGCACCAACGCAATCGCAGCAACCGAAGCTATACGACTGCTTAATGCCTTAGATGCGGCTGAGATATATAGATTTTCTGGATTGCTGCAATGCCGCAAAGTGTGACATTCTATCCCGCGATTTTCACAAAATACTACAGTGGTGTAATGCCCAAGTGAAAGGCTAAGGATCGACATAGTGTCGATTGTGTTACCGTTGCAAAGGCTTGCGCCGGAAACGTAAATGGTTGCCCTTGAATGGGTTGGCGCGGCAAATGGATTTGGGTCGGTTGGCAGTTATGGCAGATGTGACAGTGATTCTGGTATCGGCGGCGGCGCTGGTCGATGGCGAGGGGCGGGTTTTGCTGGCCCAGCGGCCGGTCGGTAAAAACCTTGCGGGCTACTGGGAGTTTCCCGGCGGCAAGCTGGAAGCCGGTGAGGCGCCGGAAGATGCGCTGATCCGCGAGCTGAATGAAGAGCTGGGAATCACGGTGGCGCGTAACGATCTGGAACCGCTGACCTTTGCCTCGCATTCTTACGACAAATTCCATCTGCTGATGCCGCTTTTTCTGTGCTGGCGCTGGCAGGGGCCGGTTGTGGCGCGCGAGCATAGTGCACTCGAATGGGTGGCCCCCGACCGGCTGATGGATTACGCGCTGGCCCCGGCGGATATTCCGCTGGTGCCGCAGTTGCGGGCAAGGCTTTAAAACAGGCGGCACTGATTAATTCATAAAACGTCTGTAAAATATAAAATACTGTTGCCTGTGCGTGGGAAATACGCTGTTATGCCGCCCCATGAGCCATAATCCGCCCCAGCCGTCTTCCGCTACCGCCCCATCGGGGGCTAAAAAGCGCATTAATGTCCACTATCGTGTGGTGGGCGATGCCGCCACCATTGAAGCGCGCGCCAGGGCCATTGCGGTGGAACAATCGGTAGAAATGCCGGTTGCCGCCATTGATGCGGCTGATGTTCTGGACGACATCGTAGGTCAGGTTGGTGCGATTGCCGACCGCGGCGATGGCAGCTTTGACGTCCATATTGGTCTGGCGCTGGAAACCACCGGTTTGCGGGCGGGACAGCTTCTCAACATGCTGTTTGGCAACAGCTCGTTGCAGACCGATGTCACGCTGATGGATGCCGATTTCCCAGATGAACTGGTGCAGGTTTTGGGTGGGCCGAATGTCGGTCTGGCGGGGTTACGGGCCCGTGTCGGTGCCGTTGGTCGTGCGCTGACCTGTTCGGCGTTGAAACCGCAGGGGTTACCCGCGGCGGATCTGGCCCGTCTGGCCGCGCAAATGGCCGAAGGCGGGCTCGATTTCATCAAGGACGATCACGGTCTGGCCGATCAGGCCTACAGCCCGTTTGCTGAGCGGGTGCCCGCTATTGCCGAGGCAGTGGCCAAGGTGGTCGCCCATACCGGGGTGACAACATCCTATCTGCCATCGCTGAACGGCACGCTGGATGATCTGCGTCAGCAGGTTGCGCTGGCGCGGGACAGCGGGCTGGAAGGGGCGCTGATCGCACCGATGATTGTTGGCGTCGACAGTTTTGTGGCCGTCAGGCAGGAAAACCCGGATTTTGCCTTTATGACCCATCCGGCCTTTGCCGGGGTGGCGCGGATTGCACCGGCGTTTCAGTTTGGTAAGCTGTTCCGGCTGCTGGGTGCCGACGCGGTGGTGTTTCCCAATTTCGGCGGTCGTTTCGGCTATACCCCTGAGGAGTGTCTCGAACTGGCACAAAACGCGGTGGCCGGGGATGCCGTCCGTTCGGCGGTGCCGGTGCCCGCTGGTGGCATGACGCTGGAGCGCGTGCCCGAGATGCTGGATTTCTATGGCCCGGATGTGATGGTGCTGATC
>JBAVPS010000547.1:0-6771 GCA_049693315.1 Rhizomicrobium sp.
ATAAAATACGGCGCTCCGGTTCTGTAATGTGGTCGTGACCTGGTTCCCCTTTTCCGCAGGCGCGCTATCGCTCGCCTGCGCCGGGGATGACAGGTTTGTGTGCCGCCACTTCTCCTCCCCTGCAAGCGTTAGCGATGCGGGGGAGGTGGCATGCCGAAGGCATGACGGTGGGGGCTTCCAACATCCTCTTCCCGTTTTTGTCGGGGGTGCCGAAGCATGAGGCTACTAGCCCTGCACCCAGTCGCCCCATGTGCTTTTGCTGTTTTGTCTTTCTCTTGTGTAAAAAATATCTGGTGGTCGGGATGGCGTACTCGTGTCAGAGGTGCCCGTAACCACTGGCATCTCTCCTATACTCCTTTCCTGCTTAGTGTTCTCATCTTTGAGAATTGCGACACAAAGGTCTTCCGGGCGGATACCTTTAAGCCGGTTTTCATAGATTTCGGTAAGTGCAGCTTGCGTGTAATTTTGTGTCATGTCTGAGCCTCCCGTTTGATTGGTTCCGTACCCACATTATATTGCGTAGTGCTAGTGTATATTCCTGTGCGGTGACCGCCATGTGACGTGGTGAAATCAGTGGGGCAATGCGCCCTTTCACCCCCCGCCATCACACCTTAACGCGTTGCGGTTTTCCGGCTTTCAGCGTCACTTTGGTTTGTTTGCCGTTGTGACTGAGGGTAAGGGTTTTGTCGGTCTTTGCCGTCAGTGTGATCTCTGTCGGTTTACCCGTAGACCAACGCAGGTCGACCCCGATGCCACCACGGGCGCGCAGGCCCGTCACCGATCCTGTCGGCCATGCCGATGGCAGGGCAGGCAGCACGAACAGCGTATCGCCCCGGCTTTGCAGCAGCATTTCGGTGATGCCGTTCGCCCCGCCGAAATTGCCATCAATCTGAAACGGCGGATGGGCATCGAACATATTGGGATAGGTGCGCTGGGGCCCGAGCAGAAAGCGCAGGATTTTATGGGCGTGATCGCCTTCGCCCAGCCGCGCCCACAGATTGATGCGCCACGCGGTGCCCCAGCCGGTGGCCTCGTCCCCGCGAATTTCCAGCGATTTGCGCGCAGCGGCGGCCAGATCCGGCGTGGCCTGTGGGGAAATCTGATGGCTGGGGAACAGGGCGTAGAGATGTGAGACATGGCGGTGATGAATGTCATCGGCCGCCATATCCCAGTCTTCCAGCCATTCCTGCAACTGCCCGGCTTTGCCGATATGGTCGGGGGCAAGGCGGGCGCGCATGGCGGTGACCTCGGCGGCGAAAGCATCATCCGTGTGCAGAATGGTGGCGGCGCGGGCCGTGGCATCGAACAGATCACGCAATATCTGCGTGTCGATCGCGGGGCCCGCACAGATCATGGTGCCGTATTGATGGGTATGCTCGGGCGACATCGACGGGCAGGTCACCATCCAGCCCTGTTTGGGTTCGGCCACCAGCGCGTCGAGGAAAAACTGACAGGCCCCCTTCAGCAGCGGGTACACCTCGCCCAGAAAGTCCGTATCAAGACTATAGTCGTAATGGTCCCACAGATGCAGGCACAGCCATGCCCCGCCCATCGGCCAGGTGCCGTATTTGGCCGCGTCAATCGGGGCGGTGGCGCGCCAGATGTCGGTGTTGTGGTGGCAGACCCAGCCACGTGCGCCATACTGTTCATGCGCCGTGACCGCGCCGGTTTCGGCAATATCTTTGACCAGCGCCACCAGCGGCTGGACGCATTCGGGTAAGTTGCCCGGCTCGGCAATCCAGTAATTCATCTCGGTATTGATATTGATGGTGTATTTGCCACCCCAGGGCGCGCTCAGCTTGTCGTTCCACAGGCCCTGCAAACCGGCGGGCTGGGTGCCGGGGCGTGAACTGCAGATCATGAGATAGCGCGCATACTGATAATACAGCACCGCATAGGCCGGATCATCCCTCACCGGTTCGGCGCCGATGCGTTCATTCGTGGGCAGAATATCCGCGCCACGACCCAGATGCAGCTGCACCCGGCGGAACAGGCGCTGATGCTCGGTGCTATGGGCTTTTTTGATCGCGTCAAACGGTTTGGCGGCGGCTTTTTCGATGACGGCTTTGGCGATGGCGTCGGGATCGGCACTGACATCATGGTAGTTTTTGAAATTCGTCGCCGCCGCAATCAGGATCACCACAGAACTGGCTCCGGTGACGCACAGCGTATCGCCGGATGTTTCGATTTTGCCGCTTTCGTTCAGCACACGCACGCGCGTGACGAAACGTAAGCGGGCGGGGATGCCCTGCTGGCTCTGGTTCACACCGGCGAGCAGCATGTCGGTGCCGTCGAATGAAACCGAAGCCTTTTGCGGTGTGGTGAAACCCAGTTTGAACGAGATCGCGTGGGCCTTATCTGCGCGGATTTCCAGCGCAATCACATCATCAACCGGGCTGGCAAGGCAGGTGCGGGTGAAACAGATCCCGTCACGGCTATAGACCGTGCGGGCCAGCGCGCTGTCGAGATCGAGACTGCGGCGATAACCGGTAACGGGGCCGTCTTCCTCGGTCAGGATCAGGCTGCCGATGGTCTGATAGGACATCTGACGCGGCGGCACGCCCATCATTTCGGCATCAATCAGCGTTTCGGCCTCTTTGTATTGGCCGTCAAAAATCAGGGTGCGGACTTCATTCAGATGCGCGGCGGCACCTGTGTGCGCAGGCTGATACGGCCCGCCCGCCCACAAGGTTTCTTCGTTCAGTTGCAGTTCTTCGCGTGCCGTGCCGCCATAGACCATGGCGCTGAGCCGCCCGTTGCCGATGGGCAATGCCTCGGTCCACACAGGAGCCGGTTGCTGATACCACAGTGTCAGCGGGCTTTCGGTGTCTTTGGCTGCCGTGCTGGTCTGCACCGCAGCCGCCGCCGCACTGACCCCCAACGTTGCGGCACTGAACGCCAGCGCATCGCGCCGCGTAAACCCTGCGCGGGTTTTGTGCTGTGTCATGTTCTCTGCCCACATCCCAGTTTTTTTCTATCTTATTGTTCGGAATAGAATTTTACCCGTAAGAGGGGAAATCCCTTCTGCGTGATCGCCATCATATCTGGGGCAATGTGGCCGCTGCGCCCAGCTTTTCCGGGCTGCATTTTATGTGTTCCGTTTTTGTTCTTGACGGAACAAATAAAGAACGATAGCGTCCGGTTATCAAAAACGGGAGGCTAATATGATCTGGTTACGCGATATGGCGGCGGGCGTTGGGCTGATGGTTTTTATGGCGTCATCTTATGTGTTAATGAACGCGGCACAGGCAATGGTGCTGAGCTGAGCGGCGGTTGATGGGCCCTTTGGCTGGTGGGGCGCATTTTCTGTGGACCAAGGGGGCTCGCCCCTCGTCAAGCAGCCGGTGGCGGGTTAACTGTTAGCCGTCGGTAAAGGCGTGCCATGGCAGAGCAAAAGACCCCACAATTCGTCCATCTTCGGGTAAAGAGCGAATTCTCGCTGCTCGAGGGGGCGGTACGCCAGAAAACCCTGGCCAAGCTCGCCCGCGGTTATGACATGCCCGCGGCGGCCTTTTGCGACACCAACAATCTGTTTGGCGCGTTCGAGATTGCGGACACCCTGTGCAAGAACGGGGTTCAGCCGATCGTCGGGTGTCTGGTGGCTTTTGATCCGTCGAATGAACAGATCAAGGGCTCGCGGCCCAAACCGCCCTATCTGCCGATTTTTGTGCAGAACCAGGCGGGCTATCTCAACCTGCTCAAACTGATCAGTGCCGCCTATCTGGATGTGGAGGAGGGCGACTGGCCCCACATCACGCTGACCCAGCTTCAGGACAACACCGAAGGGTTGATTGCGCTGACCGGTGGGGCGGTTGATGGCCCGGTGGGCAAGCTGCTCAATGCCAATCAGCCCGATGCCGCCCGTGTGCTGCTCGAAAAGCTGGCGGCGTTGTTTCCGGGGCGGCTCTATGTCGAATTGCAGCGCCACGGCATGCCGGAAGAGCGCGCCATCGAAAGCACGCTAATCGATCTGGCCTATAGTCACGATCTGCCGCTGGTCGCCACCAACGATGTCTATTTTCCGACGGCGGATTATTACGAAGCCCAGGATGCCTTGCTGTGCATTTCGGAAGGCAACTTCGTCACCCAGGAAGATCGCCGCCGCCTGACGCCCGAACATTGGTTCAAATCGCCGGACGAGATGGCCAGATTGTTCGCCGATCTGCCCGAAGCGATTTCCAACACCGTTGAAATCGCCCGCCGCTGCGCCTACCGCCCCAAGAAACGCGATCCGCTGCTGCCGAAATTCGAGCCGGTATCGGGTCTGCCCGCGGCGGACGAGCTTCGGGCGCAGGCCTTTGACGGGTTAAAGCGCAAGCTCGAAAAACACGGCAAATATGCCGAGGATCAGGTCTATATCGACCGGCTCGAATTCGAGCTTGATGTCATCATCAAGATGGATTTTCCCGGTTACTTCCTGATCGTGTCCGACTTCATGAAGTGGACGCGCGCACAGGGCATTCCGGTGGGCGTGCGTGGTTCCGGCGGTACCTCGCTGGTGGCCTGGACACTCGACATCACCAACATTGACCCGATCCGTTTTGGCCTGCTGTTCGAACGTTTCCTCAACCCGGAACGCGTTTCGATGCCGGACTTTGACATCGACTTCTGTCAGGAGCGTCGCGAAGAAGTCGTGTATTATGTGCGCGACAAATATGGTGCCGATAAAGTCGGCCATATCATGGCGCTGGGATCGCTTCAGGCCCGCGTCGCGGTGCGTGACGTTGGCCGCGTGCTGCAAATGCCGCTTGGGCTGGTCGACAAGATCTCCAAACTGATCCCGGCCCCGCCGGGTAAATCGATCGCGCTGAAAGATGCGCTGGCGATGGAACCCCGGCTGCAGCAGATTGCCGAGAGCGAGCCGCAGGTGCCCAAGCTGTTCTCGATTGTCGAGAAGGTCGAAGGGCTTTACCGCCACACCTCGACCCATCCGGCCGGTGTGGTGATTGGCGACCGGCCGCTGACCCAGCTGGTGCCGCTGTATCGCGATCCGAAATCCGACGTGCCGGTATCGCAGTTCGACTATGCGGATTCGGAAAAATCCGGTCTGGTCAAGTTCGACTTTCTCGGCCTTAAAACCCTGACCGTGATTGCCACGGCGCAGAAGCTGCTGGCCAAGCGTGGCATTGAACTGGACGCTCAAAGCCTCGACTTCACCGACCAGAAAAGCTTCGACATGCTGGCCAAGGGTGACAGCGTCGGCGTGTTCCAGCTTGAATCCACCGGCATGCGCGATCTGATGCGCAAGCTGAAGCCGGACCATATCAACGATCTGGTCGCCCTGGTGGCGCTGTATCGGCCGGGGCCGATGGATTCAATCCCGAAATACATCGCCTGTAAGAATGGTAAGGAAGCGCCGGAATATCTCCATCCCGCGATGGAGCCGATCTTAAAAGAAACCTATGGCGTGATGACGTATCAGGAAGACGTCATGCGCATCGCCCGCGAGCTGGCTGGCTACACCCTTGGTGAAGCCGACTTGCTGCGCCGCGCCATGGGTAAGAAAATCGCCTCCGAAATGGATAAGCAGCGCGCCCGTTTTATCGAGGGTGCCCAGAAACGCGATATTCTGCCCGAAGTGGCCGACCAGATTTTCGATCAGGCCGCCAAATTCGCCGGTTACGGTTTCAACAAGGGCCACGCCGTCGCTTACGCCCAGGTCGCCTATCAGACCGCCTATCTGAAAGCCAATTATCCGGTCGAATTTCTGGCCGCGTCGATGTCGCTCGATATCGGGGTAACCGACCGGCTTAACGTCTTCCGGCAGGAGGCTCAGCGCCTCGGCGTTCAGGTTTTGCCGCCTAATATCAACCGTTCTGATGCCACCTTTGCCTGCGATGCTGCCGCGGGCGAGGTCTATTACGCGCTGGCCGCCGTCAAAGGCGTGGGCCGTCAGGCGATGGACCATGTCGTGGCGTTGCGGGCCGAAGGCGGGCCGTTCAAATCGGTGGCCGATTTTGCCACCCGGGTTGATCCGCGCATGGTCAATAAGCGGGCGTATGAAAATCTGGTCCGCGCCGGGGCGTTCGACTGCCTCAACCCCAACCGCAAACAGATGCTGGAATCGGCCGAGCTGATTTTAAGCCGTGCTGCGCGTAAAGCCGAAGAACGCTCCAGCGGTCAGGCCAGCCTGTTTGGTGGCGCGGGTGGCGGTCAGGATGCCGAGTTGCGGCTGCCCCCGGTCAAGGACTGGACCGCGCATGAACGCTTAAGTGAAGAATTTTCCGCCATCGGTTTCTATCTGTCGGGCCATCCGCTTGATGCCTATGGCGTGGCGCTGAAGCGGCTGGGCATCGTGCCGATTGCCCAGTTGCAGGAAGATCGCCGCCGCTCGGCCTTTCGCGCCGTGCTGGCCGGTACCGTGATCCATAAACGCGAACGGCGCGGGCGCAACGATCAGCCCTACGCCTTTGTGTCGCTGTCCGATCCGTCCGGCATGTTCGAGGTCATGTTGTTTTCCGAGGTGCTGATTGCCTCGCGTCCGCTGCTGGAAGAAGGCAGTGCGGTGCAGGTGGTGGTCTCGGCTGACTGGGAAGGCGAAGATCTCAAACTGCGCGCTCTGGCGATCAGTGATCTGGATGCCGCGGCCTCCGGTGCGGGCGAGGGCTTGTGCATTCGGTTAAGCGATACCACGTCGCTGGCGGCACTGGCGGGCGAGCTGCGTAAGCCGGGCAAAGGGATTATTTCGCTGATTGTGCCGGGCGGGGCAGGCGAGGAAGTCGAAATCGCGCTGCCCAAACGCTATCAGGTCACCATGGACATGAAGGAAGC
>JBAVPS010000548.1:0-2990 GCA_049693315.1 Rhizomicrobium sp.
GCTTCGAGCTTGGCATTATCCGCAATCACTATGTCGGTCGTACCTTTATCGAGCCGACCGCGGGTATTCGCCATTTCAGCGTGCGCCGTAAGCACAATCCCAACCGCGCCACGCTGGAAGGCAAGCGCGTGGTACTGATTGACGATTCCATCGTGCGCGGCACCACCTCGAAAAAAATCGTCCAGATGGTGCGCGACGCCGGGGCCAAGGAAGTCCATTTCCGCGTTGCCAGCCCGCCGACCCGGCACAGCTGTTTCTATGGCGTTGATACCCCGAATGAGCATGAGCTGTTGGCCCATGACATGGGCATCGACGAGATGTGCCAGTATATCGGTGCCGACAGTCTGGCCTTCTTATCGATGGAAGGCATGTACCGGGCGATGGGTCAGGACTTGCACGATCCCAACGGCCATAAATTCTGCGACGCCTGCTTCTCGGGCAACTACCCCATCCGCCTGACTGATATGGAAGACGGCGCCGATAAGGCCCAGCTTTCGTTCCTGGCAGGCGTGGCGTAAGTTCCGCAGGGCAGCGACTTAAAGAAAACACCGGATGGCAAAACCATCCGGTGTTTTTTTTGGTTTAACCGCGCATCCGTCTGGCGGCATCGGTCATGGCGCAAAGGGCGGGTTTGACCTCCTCCCAGCGGCGGGTTTTAAGGCCGCAGTCGGGGTTGACCCAGATCTGCCCGGGGCTGAGCCGTTCCGAGGCCTTGCTGAGCAGGGTTACGATTTCTGTCACCGCCGGAATCCGTGGCGAGTGAATATCGTAGACACCCGGCCCGATCGCATTGGGATAGCGATATTCGGCAAAGGCCGACAACAGCGCCATTTGCGAGCGCGCCGTCTCAATCGAAATCACATCAGCATCCAGCGCACCGATGGCGGCGATAATGTCGTTAAATTCGGCATAGCACATATGGGTGTGGATCTGGGTTTCGTCCGCCACGCCCGAGGATGCCAGCCGGAACGCCTCGACCGCCCAGCTGAGATAGCCCTGCCAGTCATCGCAACGCAGTGGCAGCCCTTCGCGTAACGCTGGCTCGTCAATCTGAATGACGCGGATGCCCGCCGCTTCCAGATCGGTCACCTCGTCACGCAGCGCCAGCGCAATCTGGCGGCACACCGCAGATCTGGGCAGATCATCGCGCACGAACGACCATTGCAGCATGGTCACCGGCCCGGTCAGCATGCCCTTAACCGGTTTGTCGGTCAGCGATTGCGCGTAACGCGCCCACGCCACCGTCATCGGCTGGGGCCGTGCGACGTCACCATAGATCACCGGCGGGCGGACATAACGCGAGCCATAGCTTTGCACCCAGCCATGTTTGGTGAAGGCATAACCGTCGAGCTGTTCGCCGAAATACTGCACCATGTCGTTGCGTTCAAATTCGCCATGCACCAGCACATCAAGACCAACCTCCTCCTGCCAGCGGATCGCCAATGCGGTTTCTGCCCGCAGGAAATCAACATAATCAGCATCGCTGACGGTTCCCCTGGCGTGCGCCGCACGCGCCGCGCGCACTTCGCCGGTTTGCGGGAACGAGCCGATGGTGGTGGTTGGAAACGCCGGCAGTTTCAGATGCGCCTGCTGGCGGGCGATGCGGTCGGCAAAGGGGCTTTTGCGCTTTGCCATCGCCGGGGTGACATGGGCCATGCGCGCGGCCACATCCGCGCGGTGCACCGTGGCGGAAAGCCGCCGTGCCGCCAGCGCAGCCGATGCCGCCGCCAGTTTGTCCGCCACCGCACTTTCCCCCGCCGTCAGCGCGGTGTGCAAGGTGGCCAGCTCGCCCATTTTCTGCACAGCAAAAGACAGCCAGCTTTTGACATCTTCGGCCAGCCCGGTTTCCGCCGCCACATCAATCGGCACATGCTTGAGCGAGCAGGACGGCGCCAGTTGCAACAGTTCCGGTGCCCAGGCGGCCAGCACCGGCTTTAAGCCGAAGATCAGTTTTTCCAGATCAGCGCGCCAGATATTGCGCCCGTCGATCACCCCCAGCGACAGCACCCGATCTTTGGGCGCTTTGGCCAGCACTTCGCCCAGCTGTTCGTGGCCGCGCACCAGATCAAGATGCAATCCCGCCACCGGCAAATGCACCACCGTATCCAGTGCCGTGCCGAAATCGCCAAAATAACTCGCCAGCAGAATTTTCAGACCGGGGGCGGCATGGCTCAGTGCCGCATAGCTTTGCACCAGCGCCGCCAGCGCCCCGGCATCCAGATCGGTGGCCAGCACCGGCTCGTCGATCTGGACCCATTTCGCCCCGGCCCCGGCCAGACGCTGTAACAACTCACCATAAACCGGCAGCAGCCGCGGCAACAGGCTGAGCGGATCGGCACCACGGCACTTGCTTAAGCGCAGAAAACTCACCGGCCCGATCAGCACCGGGCGCGTATTATGGCCCAGCGCGCAGGCTTCGAGATATTCCTCGACCGGCTTCAATGAGGACAGTGAAAAGGACTGATCGGCGCTAAATTCCGGCACCATATAATGATAATTGGTGTCGAACCATTTGGTCATTTCCAGCGCCGCAACATCCTGCGCCCGGCCATGGGTGCCGCGCGCCATGGCAAAATAGGTGTCGAGTGGCACCGCCCCACCCTGCCAGCCATAACGGGCCGGAACCGCGCCAACCATAACCGCGGTATCGAGCATGGGATCATAGAGCGAGAAATCATTGCTGGGCAGAATTTCAACCCCCAGCGCCTTCTGCTGCGCCCAGGACGCGGCACGAAGACCGGCAGCGGTTTTGAGCAGCGCTTCGGCATCCGTTTTTCCGGCCCAATAACTTTCCAGCGCAAATTTCAGCTCGCGTCTGGGGCCGATCGATGGCACCCCCAGACTTGCAACAGCTAACAAAGACATCGGCAATACTCCAAAATGGTTGGAGCAAAGGCCAAGCGGGCGCAAGACGTGCCGCATTCAAGGCACGCACACCATGCGCAACCCGCCGGGACACCCCGCCCGTGGACGATCTGTTGCTGTAAGGC
>JBAVPS010000549.1:0-3220 GCA_049693315.1 Rhizomicrobium sp.
GATGTGCAGCTGACCTGGGAGAACGAGGCCCATCTGGCGCTGAAAGAACATGGCGGCGACCAGTTTGAAATCGTCTATCCGCCCTCCTCCATTCTGGCGGAACCGCCCGTGGCATTGCTCGACAAAAATGTCGACCGCCACGGCACCCGTAAAGTGGCGGAAGCCTATCTGCGCTTTTTGTACAGCCCGGCGGCGCAGGAAATCGAGGCCCGCAACTTCTATCGTCCGCGTGATACCAAGGTGCTGACCGCCCATGCCGCCACCTTTCCTAAAATCGCCAAACTCTATACAGTCGATGGCGTCTTCGGCGGCTGGCAGAAAGCCAATGCAGTGCATTTCGCCGATGGCGGTATCTTCGACCAAATCTATAAGCCCGGCAGATGAAAATTGCGCAGCTCTTAAAACGGCGTGGCACCGGCAGTATTCTGCCCGGCTTTGGCCTGTCGCTGGGCTTTACGCTGTTCTACATTTCGGCATTGGTGCTGATCCCGCTGATGGCACTGTTCCTGCGTCCGCTGTCGCTTGGCTTTAGCGGTTTTTGGGAAATCTTGAGCGACACACGGGTGCTGGCGGCGTTACGGTTATCCTTTGGCGGGGCATTAATCGCCGCGCTGATTAATGCGTTTTTCGGCCTGATCCTGGCCTGGGTGCTGACCCGCTATCGCTTCGCCGGGCGGCGCTTTATCGATGCGCTGGTCGATCTGCCCTTTGCGCTGCCCACCGCGGTGGCGGGCATTGCCTTGTCGGCGCTCTACGCCCCCCATGGCTGGCTCGGCGAACCGCTGATGCGGCTGGGCCTGAAAGTTTCCTATACCCCGCTGGGGGTGATTGTGGCGTTGACCTTTGTCGGCCTGCCCTTTGTCGTGCGCACCCTGCAGCCGGTCATTGCCGAACTTAATCAGGATGCCGAGGATGCGGCCGCCACACTGGGGGCCAGCCGCTGGCAAACCCTGTGCCATGTTGTGCTGCCCGCCCTGACCCCGGCACTTCTGAGCGGTGCGGCGCTGGCCTTTGCCCGGGCGGTGGGCGAATATGGCTCGGTCATCTTCATTGCCGGCAACATTCCGGCGGTTTCGGAAATCGCCCCGCTGCTGATCGTCACCAAGCTGGAGCAATATGATTATGAAGGTGCCGCCGCCATCGGGGTCATCATGGTGACGGCCTCGTTCCTGATCGCCGTGGTGCTGAACCTTCTGCACTTTGCCGCCGCGAGGCGCCAATGAAGCCCATCACCGGCCCACATGATGAAGCCCCGGCCTTGCGGTTTCTGCTGATCGCCATTGCGGTTGGCTTTGTCGCCCTGTTCCTGCTGCTGCCGCTGATCCTGGTCTTCAGCGAAGCGCTGGCGGCAGGCTGGCGCCAGGCCTGGGATGCCATCATCACGACCGACACACTTTCGGCCATCCGTATCAGCCTGATCGCCGCCGTCATCAGCGTGCCGCTGAATGCGCTGTTCGGCGTGGCGGCGGCATGGGCGATTGCCAAATTCGACTTTCACGGCAAAAGCCTGCTGACCGCGATGATCGATCTGCCTTACGCCATCTCGCCGGTGGTATCGGGCATGGTCTATGTGCTGATTTTCGGGCTTCAGGGCTGGCTTGGTGAAACGTTACGCGACTGGGATATCAAGATCGTCTTTGCCCTGCCCGGCATCATTCTGGCCACCCTGTTCGTCACCGTGCCCTTTGTGGCGCGCGAGCTGATCCCGCTAATGCAGGATCAGGGCCGCACCGAAGAAGAAGCGGCGCTGTCGCTGGGGGCCACCGGCTGGCAAACCTTCTGGAACGTCACGCTGCCCAATATCAAATGGGGGCTGCTCTATGGCGTGCTGTTGTGTAACGCCCGCGCCATGGGCGAATTCGGCGCGGTGTCGGTGATCAGCGGCCATATCCGCGGCCTGACCAACACCATGCCGCTGCAGGTCGAAGTGCTGTACAATGATTATCAGATGGTGGGGGCTTTCGCGGTTGCCGGTCTGCTGGCGCTGCTGGCACTGGTGACGTTGGTGCTGAAGGGGCTGATGGAATGGCGTTATGCCGACGAACTGGCCGCCGCCCACCGCCATTGATTTTAAGGAGTTTTGCCCTGTGTCGTTGATTGTGCAGTCACTGGTCAAGGATTTCGGCACCTATCCGGCGCTGAACGGTGCCAGCTTCACCGCGCCTGCCGGGGCCTTTATCGCGCTGCTGGGGCCATCAGGATCGGGCAAAACCACCCTGCTGCGGATTTTAGGCGGTCTGGAAGTGCCCGCCTCCGGCACGGTGCAGTTTGACGGGGCAGATCTGTTAAGCCTGCCATCGCGCGCCCGGCGCACCGGTTTCGTGTTTCAGAACTATGCCCTGTTCCGCCACATGACGGTGGCGGCCAACATCGCCTTTGGCCTCAAAATCCGCCCGCGCCGCACCCGCCCCTCTAAGGCCGATATTCGGTTACGGGTCGAACAGTTGCTGGAACTGGTGCAACTGGAAGGTTTAGGTGCGCGCTATCCGTCACAGCTTTCCGGCGGTCAGTGTCAGCGTGTGGCACTGGCCCGGGCGCTGGCGATCGAGCCCAAGCTGCTGCTGCTCGATGAGCCCTTTGGCGCGCTGGATGCTAAGGTGCGCAAGGAGCTGCGCGTCTGGCTCAAAGCCCTGCACGCCCGGCTGGGGCTGACCACGGTGTTCGTCACCCACGATCAGGACGAAGCCTTCAGCGTCGCCGATCTGGTCGCGGTGATGAACAAGGGCGTGATCGAACAGTTCGGTACGCCGGATGCGCTGAAATCCGCCCCGAAGACCAAATTCGTCGCCGATTTTCTCGAAGTGCCCAAGCCGGTTTAGGGCCTGGCAAAGGCCTGTTCAAAATATTCGCAATGGCCATCGCCTGAAATGCGGAACGAACGGATTTTATCGCTTTTGTCCGTCGACATAGTGATGGTGCAGGGCTGTGGCGGTGTAACCGCGTTGGGGTTGGAGCGCAGCGCCGCCGCAACTTCCGCCCCACGGGCATTGTTGGCCGCCGCATGCTTACCACCTGGGGCCGAGGATGGCGCCCGGGCGGTCCAGACATACTGGATACCGTCTTTGGTGTGATGGATGCTTGGCGGTGCGCCCAGCCGGGTCACCGCCGCGTCAGCTTTCTGACCAACCAGCGCATGCAGCCCGTCGCTTAAACTGACCGGCTCGGAAGAAGAGGCGCAGCCCGCAACGAGCAGCGCCCCTCCCAGAACGGATAATAGCCG
>JBAVPS010000550.1:0-4520 GCA_049693315.1 Rhizomicrobium sp.
GTCTTATGTGCCGGACAGCCCAACGCTGAAACAGCGCTATGACGATGCGGTCGCCGCCGTAGCCAGCGCCGAACAAGCCAAAAAAGCCGAAGAAGAAAAGAACAAGAAATAACCGGGGGACCGAATGAAGCGGCGCGCGGCAATGCCGTGGCCGCTTCGTATCCGGCGCTGTGTTCGCGTCAGATCTGCCGGTTCAGCGTGACAAAGCTGAACGAAAGCCCGCCCGCGCCGACATAATCTTCACGCGCGGTCTCGGCCCAATGCGCCGGATCAATCGCCGGGGCATAGGCATCGCCATCGAAGCGGGCGTGAATATCGGTCAGATAAATCCGCCCGGCATCGGCCAGTGCGGCCTGATAGAGTGTCGCCCCACCGATCACCATGACTTCGTGGCCCAGTTCAGCGCCCTTATTCCAGCCTTCGCTTAAGCTGTGCACCACGGTGGCGCCGCTTGCCGCGAAACCAACATCCCGTGTTAACACCAGATTGGGCCGACCGGGCAGCGGACGAAATTTTTCCGGCAAACTGTCCCAGGTTTTACGCCCCATAAGACAGGGCTTACCCAAGGTCAGCGCCTTGAAATGCTGCATATCTTCCGCCAGCCGCCAGGGCAGCGTGCCGTCTTTACCGATGACACCGCCTGCCCCTTGCGCCCAGATCAACGAAATGATGGGAGCGGCGCTCACGCCAGCGCTTTCAATGCCGGGCCGGTTTTGGCCAGTGTCTGCAACGCCTCGCCCTCCAGCCGGAAGGTGATCCATTCGGCGACCATGCGGCTGCCCATGCGCTTATAAAATTCCATGGCCTTTTCGTTCCAGTCGAGCACCATCCAGTCAACCCGGGCAGCACCTTCACGCAGGGCCTCCGCCGACAGGAAGCTGAAAAAGGCCCGGCCCAATCCGCGTTTACGAAACGCCGGCTGCACATAAATGTCTTCGATAAACAGGCCCTGCCGGGCGGCAAAACTGGAATAGGTCCAGTACCAGTTGGCAATACCGGCCGGTTCGTCATCAACAAAAGCCAGTGCCACCGACAATTTCGGATTGGCCCCCAACATATCGCGGCGCACAATATCCGCCGTCAGATGATATTCGTCGAGGCGAAATTCATACTCGGCGAAATCGCGCAACAGATTGTAGATCGTCTGTTCATCGCCGACACGTGCGCGCCGGATAGAAAAGTCCCTCATACCGCTACCTCAGCCTTGATACCCGGATGCGCCTGATAATCGCTAAGCGCGAAATCTTCGTAACCAAAACCAAAGATGTCTGTCACCGTGGGATTAAGCCGCATCCGGGGCGGCGGCAACGGCGCGCGGGCCAGCTGGGTATGCACCTGCTCCAGATGGTTAAGATAGATGTGAGCATCGCCCAGCGTATGAACGAATTCACCGGGCCTGAGACCGGTTACCTGCGCCACCATCAGGGTCAGCAGCGCATAAGAGGCGATGTTGAACGGCACGCCAAGAAACACATCAGCCGAACGCTGATAAAGCTGGCAGGACAATTTGCCGTCGGCAACATAGAACTGGAACAGACAGTGACAGGGCGGCAGCGCCATATTCGGCACATCCGCCGGGTTCCACGCGCTGACCATCAGGCGGCGGGAATCGGGGTTCTTTTTGATCTGCTCGACCACATCGGCAATCTGATCGATGGTGCCGCCGTCGGGCGTGCGCCACGACCGCCATTGCGCCCCGTAAACCGGGCCCAGATCGCCCTTTTCATCGGCCCATTCGTTCCAGATGGTCACGCCATGGTCCTGCAACCAGTGCACGTTGGTATCACCGCGTAAAAACCACAACAGTTCGTAAATAATCGCTTTAACGAACAGCTTTTTGGTGGTGACGAGCGGGAACCCCTCGGTCAGGTCGAAACGCATCTGATGGCCGAATACCGAGCGGGTGCCGACCCCGGTGCGGTCGTGCTTTTCCACCCCTTCGGCCAGAATACGGTTCAACAGATCGAGATAGGGACGCATGGTTACCTTAAAAACGGTTAGACGATTCCAGTGCGCAGTCTAAC
Organism: Rhizomicrobium sp.; assembly: GCA_049693315.1. Lineage (GTDB taxonomy): Bacteria > Pseudomonadota > Alphaproteobacteria > Micropepsales > Micropepsaceae > Rhizomicrobium. The sequence goes on from JBAVPS010000550.1 coordinate 2,025, forward strand.
GCGCCCTGCAAGGCGTTATCAATTTCCCTGGCAATTTGCCGGGCGGCCACTTATATTGATGGAGCCGGGGCAACCCGGCTATGGCGATAAACGGCTTCATAATAAGCGGACTGGACCCGGGGGCGGTACCCGGCGCCTCCACCATCACCCTTCATACGTGAAGGCTTATGGGGGCGAAATAGGATCGACAGACGTGTAAAGGCTGACCTTTTGCTCGGTATGGTATCCGCCGTCATCGGGCTATTCGTAATAAGTGCCAACGATAATCAAATGGTGCTCGCTGCCTAACTTTTGTTAGACAAGCGCGGCCGGGGGAGCGCCGGGCAACAGAAGCCCCCCACTAATTTCCGTATTCCAGGCGGCGCCCCCCCTCAATTGAAAGAGGCAAGCGCGCAGGGGCGCGCCTTGCATGGAGCGCCGGGCAACTTAAAGCCCCCCACTAATTTCCACGAAAATTGACGATCGCCTGCGACTGCGGGCCGGGTGGTCAGCCCGCATGAAGCGGAGCCGACCTGCGTCAGCATGACCGGCGTGAGCGCTAAAGTCCGCCCCCACACACGACATCTCAAATTGAACTAAAACTTGTGGCGGCAAGCCCCGCCCGCCACATGAAGACCGGGCCGAAAGCCGCCTTGGTAACAACAAAAAAACGCTGATTGGAAAAGAGCCAAGACTTTGTTGTCGCCATCACCACCTTAGGACATTGACTTGTCCGCCTTGGTGTTTAAGTCTGCCCATTCTGAGGGATGTGGGACGATCATGGCGAAAGATTACATCGGTTATCAGGCATTGACCGACGCGGCACTACGCGGCGTGGTGCGCGATGCTTTACGCCGGGTTGAGACACAGGGGCTGATTGGCTCGCACCATTTTTACCTGACCTTCAAGACCCATTTTCCCGGTGTCGAAATCCCGGCCTTTCTGCGGGAACAGTACCCGGACGAAATGACCATCATCCTGCAGCATCAGTTCTGGGGCCTGAAGGTACATGAGGATCTGTTTGAGGTCGCGCTGACCTTCAAAAAGATGCCTGCGACTTTGGTGATTCCCTATATCGCCCTGACGGCCTTTTTCGACCCCGGCGTGCAGTTTGGCCTGCAGTTCAAAACGGCCGAGAGCGAAAGCAAAAACGCGCTGGCCAGTGCTGACATGTCGGAGGAATTACCCCTCGACGCCCCGCCGCCCGAAGACGACGACACGCCCCCGACGGACCATCAACCCGGTGGCCCGCGCACCAGCATGCCCAAGGGTGGTCAGGGCGAAGTGGTCAGTCTGGACAAGTTCCGTAAGAAATAGCCCCCGCGCGTCAAAGCGGGGCAGATTTTAAGGAAAGAACGCCCCCATGCCCCGCAATGAAAAGCCCCGTAACGAAACAACCCGTACCGAAACGGACAGCTTCGGCCCGATAGATGTGGCCGCCGATACGCTGTGGGGCGCGCAAAGTCAGCGTTCACTGCAAAATTTCCGCATCGGCTGGGAAAAACAACCCGCCCCGGTGATTCGGGCGCTGGGCATCATCAAACGCGCCGCGGCGGAGGTGAATGTCGCCCTTGGCAAGCTTGATCCCATGCTGGGCGAGGCGATTGTCACCGCCGCGAACGAAGTCATCGATGGCAGGCTGGCCAGCCATTTCCCGCTGGTGGTGTGGCAGACCGGTTCAGGCACCCAGTCGAACATGAATGCGAACGAGGTGATCGCCAACCGCGCCATTCAGATCCTGGGCGGCGTGGTCGGCTCGAAAAAGCCGGTCCACCCCAACGATCATGTCAATATGAGCCAGTCGTCGAACGACACCTATCCGTCGGCGATGCATGTTGCCGCCGCCGAAGAAATCGTGCACCGGCTGCTGCCCGCCTTGCAGCATTTGCACACCGCGCTGGCCCAAAAGGCCGAAAGCTGGAAAGACATCGTCAAGATCGGCCGCACCCACACCCAGGATGCCACGCCGCTGACCCTGGGGCAGGAATTTTCCGGTTACGCCAAACAGGTCGAAAACGGCATTGGCCGCGTGCAGGTGACCCTGCCCGGCCTGATGCAACTGGCCCAGGGCGGCACGGCGGTGGGCACGGGCCTCAACGCACCGATTGGCTTTGCCGAATCCGTCGCAGCCAAGATTGCCGAAATCACCGGATTGGCCTTTACCAGTGCACCCAATAAGTTCGAGGCGCTGGCCGCCCACGACGCCATGGTGTTTTCGCATGGTGCCATTGCCACGCTGGCCGCATCGCTGTTCAAGATCGCCAACGACATTCGGCTGTTGGGTTCCGGCCCGCGCTCTGGCCTTGGCGAGCTGGCGCTGCCGGAGAATGAACCGGGCTCGTCGATCATGCCGGGCAAGGTCAACCCGACCCAGTGCGAGGCGATGACACAGGTCTGCATCCAGATCTTTGGCAACAATGCCGCGCTGAACTTTGCCGGCAGTCAGGGCCACTTTGAACTCAACGTCTATAACCCGGTGATGGCCTATAATTTTCTGCAAAGCGTGCGGCTGATGGC
>JBAVPS010000551.1:0-7718 GCA_049693315.1 Rhizomicrobium sp.
CGCTTTTCTGATACGCTGTTGCTGCCACTATGGGCGGTGGCAGTCTATGGTCTGATCAAGGCGCGGCTGCCGCACGAGATTTTTACGATTTTCTTTGCGGCACCGGATCTGCGGGGCCTTGGCATCGATCCGGCCGCCGTCGGTCCGGCAACCCTTGGTCCGGTCGTGGCGGTGTTTCTGCTGCATTGGGTGGCGGCGGTGCTGTTGTGGTTTTGGAACCGCCACGCCCACCCGTTACGCGTTCTGGGCGCGGGTGTGGTGGCATTCGCCGTTGGACTTGGGATTTTCCATGGTGCGGCGCTGTTTCAGCTTCTTGATTTTGACGCCTATTTCGCCACCGGCCCGGCCTATGCGTGGCTATGCGTGCTGGGTGGTGCGATGCTGCTGGCCTGGGATGCGGTTGAATATAAAGGCGATACGCCGTGGACTAAACGCGATGTTGCCATGCTGCAAAGTCCGCTGAGTGGCGCTGCGCTTCATGTCGAAGAAAAGCTGGGCGAGGAAACGCTGGTCACTGCGACGGGCGAGCGCTTTGCCATTCGGAATGGCATCGCCCGGTTTACCCCCGTTGTGACGGGCTTTAATAAAAAATATCACCGACTTTATCAGGCCATCGGTGGCCTTTATGATGATGTCCAGCGGGTGTTTTTTGCGCTGTCCGGCATTGACCGGCGTAAATATTTTGCGCGCGGTCTCGATCTGCTGGAAATTAAACCCGGGGATCGGGTGCTGGAAACCTCGGTCGGTACGGGCTTGAATTTCTTCTACCTGCCGCGGGGCTGTCAGTATTTCGGCCTTGATCTGTCCGGCGATATGCTGGCGGCGGCGCAGCGTTTTCTGGCCCGCATGCGGGTGCCTGCCACGCTGATCGAGGGCAATGCCGAAGCGCTGCCCTTTGCTGATGGCTCGATGGATGTGGTGTTCCATTGCGGCGGCATCAATTCCTTCAGCGACAAGGCCCGGGCGATTGCCGAGATGATCCGTGTTGCCAAACCGGGCAGCCGTATTCTGATCGCCGACGAAACCGAAACGCTGGTGCAGAATGTCTATGAGAAGGTGCCGCTGTCGGGGCTGTTTTTTAAACACCGCAGCGCACCGGTCACCCCGCCCACGGATCTCATTCCGCCTGAGATGGAGGAGGTCAAGGTGCAGTTCTTCCGTCAGGACGAATTCTACGCCATCACCTTCCGCAAACCAGCCTTGGGGTAATGCCGGGCTTACCGGCGGTGTTTGAAGATCCTGCAAATCAGCATGACGATCAGCACGCCGATGATGATCGACGTAAAGGGCCGCACCGGCAGCCAAAGCGGAAAGCCGATAACATCGAACAGCACCGAGCTGACCACGGCGCAGACCGCAGCGGCGATGATCAGGGTGAAGCAGCCGGTGCCGAACAGGCAGCCGATGGCCAGCCCCCCGGCGATCCAGATGGCGACAATTCCGGCAATCAGGCCTAATAGCAGCCAAATCAATAGCGACATGCGCATTCCTCTATAATCGCGTACTCATCTTATATGGTGACTGCTTAGCGCTGAAATTGAAACCGCCCACAAAAAGATCCATACTGCCCATATCGTATAATTAATACGGGAGGCTGCGATGCAAAAGGCTTACGGTCTTATTTGGGCACTGGTTTTAGCATGCCTGTTTATCTTTCCGGTATCCGGCGGTGAGCCGCCCGGTGAGGCTAATTCCGGTCAAGCAAGCCCGGCCGGTGGCGTCTGCCTGCACCCTGACGAGATTGACGGGGTGGTCGGTGCCGCTTTGCGCACCCCCCATAGCCTGATCGTGAAAGATCGCCGGGGGCAGAAATTTCTTATCACCACGTCGGGCTGGTGCCATGATCTTGATCTTAAAACAGCGACATTTTCGTCTTGTGTTAAGGCAGGGGACTGGATCCCATCCACGGGAAAGGCCGCGACCTATACCTTTGGTACGGTTACAGGATCGACCGGGCCGCGCTGCATCATTAGCTGCGTGAAAGCCTATTCTGCGGATATGGATCAGACCGCCCCGTCTCCATAGCCATAGGGGCCAGATTAAAACCATTATATTTGTGAGCGTCCAGCATTTGATGTAAAAATTCCTCCCGAGGGGTGCCATAACGGAGTTAAAGCCATGAAACTTTTCGTTATTGCGTCGGCCCTGCTTCTGGTCGCGGGCGTTGCCGCGGCGAAAGATCCTGATGCCGCCCCGGCAAAGGATAACGCCGCCAAGCCTGCCAAAAATATTTGCCTGCAAAAAGATCGCATTGATGGCTGGGGTGCGCGGGACGAGCATACGATTGTCGTCAACGATGTGTTCGGCAAGAAATATCTGTTGTCGGTTGCGGGCTGGTGCCAGGATCTCGACTTCAGCTTAGGATTAAGCTTCCATTCCGCCGGTGGTGGCGGCTTTACGTGCCTTGATCGCGGCGACTATGTCGTGCCCCATGGTGGTGGCACCATCCCGTCGCCGGGTGCCCGCTGCATGATTACCAAGATCGAAGCCTACACGCCGGAAATGGAAAAAGCCTATCACGAGGCTAAGGCGGCCAAAAAGGCAAAGGACGAAGCCGGACCGGCTGCGGCGGATAAGCCCGCCGATACAAAACAAAAATAGAGGCGACGGCCAGCGTGCCGGAAGCCACTGCGTTGGGGAGGGTGATGTGGGGAAACTGCCATGGGGCGCCATGGCCCTGATCGGGGCTATGGTGCCGGTAATGGTACCGTTTGGCGCGCCGGCGATGGCTTCGGTCATGGTGGCCGGTTCGGTTGCGGAAAAGCCGTTATCGAAGTCTTTGATCCATACGCCCGAAGCCCCGGTGGCGTCTGACACCCGTTGTATTGTGGTGAAGGATTTTAAGGTGCTGACGCCCAGCTCGGTGATCGTGCGCGATGTCGGCGGGCAGTATTATCATCTTTCGCTGTCGGGCGGCTGCGACGCGGCAAAGGATAATCTGGATGCGGTGTTGCTCCACGGGCCGCAAGGCGGCGCGCCGGGCTGTCTGAAGGGTGGGGAAAGTTTTACGTGGGCGAATTACGGCTCGACCTATTCGGGCCTTGATACCCCTTCACCGGGGTATGCGGCCCGTTCCGATGTCGCGCCACCGCTTAGAAACAGCGAGAATCGGGTGCCACAGTCGGTTTCGACCTGCTCGGTGGTGAAGATCACCCCACTTATCCGGCCCAAATAGAGCGGCCAATCCCCCGCAACTGATGGTCGCTGCGGGGGATCTTCTGCTCGGGCAGAACCCCTGTAATTAATAGGTCCTGACCCTAAAATCCTTAATGGGCGTCCGGCCCCTTGTTATGGTCGAAGCCATGGCCCCTGCCGTGTTCCATTCCGGGACCCTGATGGTTGGGCATATGGTCGCGCATGCTCAGGGCCTCGTGATAGAGTTTCAGCTTTTCCGAATCCGGCAGAGCCTTCCACTTGGCGTCGAGGTCCGCGGCATATTTCTGGCGGGCTTCCGGGCTCAGGGCGGCAATTTTGTCGCATTCGGCCTTACGGGCTTCGCGGAACTTGGTCACCGTCAGGGTGTCAGCCTGTTTTTTGACGTCCTGCATATGAATAATGCGGGCTTCCGGGCTTAATTTAACGAAGCCAGCGGCACAACCGCCAGGCCCAAAGGGGCGCGCGGCATGCGGGCGCGGCGGCTGATTGGGCGGTGCAGGCGAATCGGCGGCCATTGCGGCTGCGCTTAGAATAAGTCCAGAAAGGGCAAGGCTCAACGCTTTGAAATGTGTCATCAGACAACTCCTTCTCTTTGAAAGCCGATTTCCGTAGAGCTTTAACGGCGGAGGGGATGCGGTTCCGTCGCGCTTGAGAATTGCCGCCGCTTCCTCTAAAGCAGGCGCGTATTTTTCCCAAATTTTCGCGAGGTATCCTCCACATGACCGCAATCGTAGAAATCGTTGGACGTGAGATCCTGGACAGCCGCGGTACACCGACCGTGGAAGTCGACGTTACGCTGGAGGATGGTTCCTTCGGCCGCGCCGCCGTTCCCTCGGGTGCTTCGACCGGTGCCCATGAAGCCGTCGAACTGCGTGATGGCGACAAGAAGCGCTATGGCGGCAAGGGTGTCGAAAAGGCCGTCGCTGCCGTCAATGGCGAGCTGTTTGACGCCCTGTGCGGCCTTGACGCCGAAGACCAGGTTCATATCGACCGCGCCATGATCGCGCTCGATGGCACCCCCAACAAGGCCAAGTTTGGTGCCAACGCCATCCTCGGCGTGTCGCTGGCCGTGGCCAAGGCCGCTGCTGCGACCTCCAACCTGCCGCTGTATCGCTATGTCGGTGGTGCCAAGGCCAACACCCTGCCGGTTCCGATGATGAACATCATCAACGGCGGCGTGCATGCCGATAACCCCATCGACTTCCAGGAATTCATGATTTCCCCGTCGGGCGCGCCGTCCTTCAAGGAATGCCTGCGCATGGGTTCGGAAATCTTCCAGACTCTGAAGGGCCTTCTGAAGGCCGCCGGTCACAACACCAACGTTGGTGACGAAGGCGGTTTTGCCCCGAACCTGAAGAGCGCTGACGAAGCCCTGTCGTTCATCGTCAAGGCGATCGAAAAGGCCGGTTACAAGCCGGGCGAAGAAGTCTTCATCGCGCTGGACCCGGCCTCGACCGAGTTCTTCAATGCCGATAAGAAGGTTTACGAGCTCAAGGGCGAAGGCAAGGTTCTGACCCCGGTCGAGATGGCCAAGGTCTATGAAGGCCTGGTTGCCAACTATCCGATCTATTCGATCGAAGACGGCCTTGCGGAAGACGATTTCGAAGGTTGGGCCGAGATCACGAAGCTTCTGGGCAAGAAGGTGCAGCTGGTCGGCGACGATCTGTTTGTCACCAACTCCAAGCGCCTCAAGATGGGCATCGAGAAGGGCATTGCCAACTCGATCCTGGTCAAGGTGAACCAGATCGGTTCGCTGACCGAGACCCTGGAAGCCGTCGAAATGGCGCAGCGCGCGGGCTACACCGCCGTGATGAGCCATCGTTCGGGCGAAACCGAAGATTCGACCATTGCCGATCTGGCGGTTGCCACCAACTGCGGTCAGATCAAGACCGGCTCGATGTGCCGTTCGGACCGTCTGTCCAAGTACAACCAGCTGATCCGTATTGAAGAGCAGCTGGGCGATCAGGCTGTGTTCGCTGGCAAGAGCGTGCTCAAGAAGGCCTAATCTGGCTTAAAAGACCAAGCCGGGCTGTCCTTATCTGGGGCAGCCCGGTTTTCTTTTTCTGTGTGGGCGCTTTTGGTTCCGCGCTTTTTCTTCTTGACCCAGCGAGTCGGATTATGATTCGCTTGCCAACATGATATTCAAGCAAAGTTTGTCCCGTTTTTTCGGCTATGCCTTCCTGCCGGCGCTTGGCTCCGCGCTTGCCGTTTATTTCGGCTATCACGCGGTGTGGGGCGAGGGCGGCTACTTTGCGCTGCAACACGCCAAGATTTCTTTGTCGGGCGAACAGAATCGCCTGGCCCAAATCACCACGGAACGGACGCGGCTCGATCACCGCATTGCCCTTTTGAAGGCCAATGACCGCGACATGATCGAAGAGCTGGCGCGGACCGAGCTGATGAACGGTGCCAACGGTCAGGTTGCCGTGCCACGTGAAAAACAACCCGTCTCACCACAATAATTTAAGAGTGTATTATTGTCTCTGCGCTGTCATGGTAGAGTAGCCCTACGTAAAGTACGGACTTTGTAATTATTCTATTTTTAAATCTTGCAATGCGAGGCAAAAGGTTTTGTATTGCCCCACTCTGGTTGACGGATTTGTTCAACGACAAGGCAGTAAAAAGGCCGGAAAATGACGGAAACGAACCCTGCGGTGACCCCAGTGGCGCCGCTTTCCCCTGAGTCTCTGAAGCAGTGTTACCATGATATGTTGACCATCCGACGCTTTGAGGAGCGCGCTGGTCAGCTGTATGGCATGGGCCAGATCGGCGGTTTCTGCCACCTTTATATCGGTCAGGAGGCCGTGGTGGTGGGCATGCAGGCTGCAACAAAGCCGGGCGATCAGCTCATCACCGCTTACCGCGACCATGGCCACATGCTGGCTGCCGGTATGGACCCCAACGGCGTGATGGCCGAACTGACCGGGCGCTCGGGTGGCTATTCCAAGGGCAAGGGCGGCTCGATGCACATGTTCTCGCGCGAGAAGAATTTCTTCGGCGGTCATGGCATTGTCGGGGCGCAGGTTTCGCTCGGCACCGGTCTGGCCTTTGCCGATAAATACAAAGGCGATGGCTCGGTCGCGCTGGTCTATTTCGGCGATGGTGCCGCCAATCAGGGCCAGGTCTACGAAAGTTTCAATATGGCTTCGTTATGGAAGCTGCCGGTGATCTATATCATCGAGAATAACCAGTACGCCATGGGCACTGCCGTGACGCGCGCCAGTGCCGAAACCCGCTTTGCCCGCCGTGGCCTTTCCTTTGCCATTCCGGGCGAGGAAGTCGACGGTATGGATGTCGAAGCGGTCTATGCGGCGGGCCGCAGGGCGGCCGACTGGTGCCGGGCCGGTAATGGTCCGATGATTCTGGAAATGAAGACCTATCGCTATCGCGGTCATTCGATGTCGGACCCGGCGAAATACCGTTCGCATGACGAAGTGCAGGATATGCGCAAGAAGCATGACCCCATCGATACGCTGGGTGAAAAGCTGCAGGCGCGCGGTCTGGTAACCGAAGAAGAGCTGAAGGCGATCGACAAGGATGTCCGCAAGGTGGTGACCGCGGCGGCTGACTTTGCCACGACATGCCCCGAACCCGAGGCCAGTGAACTCTACACGGATGTAATGATCTGATGGCTACGCAAATTCTCATGCCCGCGCTCTCGCCGACAATGGAAGAGGGCAAGCTCGCCAAATGGCATGTAAAAGAAGGCGATTCCGTCAAGTCGGGCGACATTATCGCCGAAATCGAAACCGATAAGGCGACGATGGAATTCGAAGCGGTCGATGAAGGTAAAATCGGCCGTATTCTGGTTGCCGAAGGCACCGAAGGGGTCAAGGTTAACACCCCGATTGCCGAACTTCTGGCCGATGGCGAGGAAGCTGGCGCTGCCCCGGCGGCAGCTGCCCCCGTGGTCGCGGCCCCGGCGGCTTCTGGCCCGCAGGTTTCCGACACAGCCGCCCCGGCAGCCCCCGCTTTGGTGCTGGCGACAGATCCGGAAATTCCGCCGGGTACGGAATATGTTTCCCAGACCGTGCGCGATGCCTTGCGCGATGCCATGGCCGAGGAAATGCGCCGCGACGACACCATTTTCCTGATGGGCGAAGAGGTGGCCGAATATAATGGTGCCTATAAGGTCAGTCAGGGCCTGCTTGACGAGTTCGGGGCAAAGCGCGTTATCGACACCCCGATCACCGAGCATGGTTTCGCGGGCCTTGGCGTTGGTGCAGCCTTCAATGGCTTAAAGCCAATCATCGAATTCATGACCTGGAACTTTGCCATGCAGGCGATCGACCAGATCATCAACTCGGCAGCCAAGACGCGTTATATGTCGGGCGGTCAGATGCACTGCCCGATTGTGTTCCGCGGCCCCAATGGACCGGCGGCGCGCGTGGGTGCCCAACACAGTCAGGATTATTCGTCCTGGTATGCGCAGGTTCCGGGGCTTAAAGTGATTGCGCCGTATTTCGCCGCTGATGCCAAGGCGCTGATGAAGGCCGCTATCCGCGATCCCAATCCGGTGGTGGTGCTGGAAAACGAAATTCTCTATGGCCGCAGCTTCGACG
>JBAVPS010000552.1:0-8069 GCA_049693315.1 Rhizomicrobium sp.
CGCCTATGCCTCGCGCAATCCGATCGGGGCGGGGGGCGATTATGTCACCTCGCCGGAAGTCAGCCAGACCTTTGGCGAGATGTGCGGGCTGTGGCTGGTGCAAAGCTGGTACAATCAGGGCCGCCCGGCCAATCCGCTGCTGGTCGAGCTGGGGCCGGGGCAGGGCACCTTAAGCCGCGATCTCATCCGCACGGTACATTCGGCGGCGCGCAAGGGTTTTGCCGATGCCGAACTGGTGCTGGTGGAAAACAGCCCGGTGCTGCAGGAGCGCCAGAAGGCGGTGCTCAAAGATGCGCCGATCAAGGTCCGCTGGGTCAGGAGCTTTACCGAGATCGCGCTTGACCGCCCGCTGTTTCTCTATGCCAACGAGTTTTTCGACTGCCTGCCCATCCACCAGTTCATCAAGACGGAACAGGGCTGGGGCGAGAAGATGGTCGTGGTGCGGGACGAAACACTGTCGCTGGCGCTCAAGGCGGTTCCCGAGACGCTGCTGCCCCCCGAAGCCGCGGTGGCCAATGTGGGTGACGTGATCGAAACCTGCCCCGCCGCCAGCGCAATTGCCGAGGACATCGGTCGGGCGATTGCGCAGCATGGCGGTGTCGGTCTGATCTTCGATTACGGCTATGGCGAATGTACCTTCCGCGAAACCCTGCAGGCGGTGCAGCGCCATAAATATGCCGATGTGCTGGCTGCGCCGGGGTCCTGCGATCTGTCGGCCCATGTTGATTTCACGGCGCTGGCTGCAGCCTTCAAAGCGGGCGGTGTCAACACCTATGGTCCGATGGAGCAGGGCGATTTCCTGGCCGAAATCGGTATCGAGGTCCGGGCGCGTCAGCTCATCATGGCCAATCCCAATCAGGCCAAGCCGATTGTCGCTGCGGTGCGCCGTCTGATCGACCCGAAAGAAATGGGCAGTCTGTTCAAGGTGCTGGCGATTTCTCCGGTGGGCCAGAAGGAACCGCCGGGATTTGCCAAGGATGATGCCCCCGCCATGGGCGACACCCTGCCGGATACGGATGATGTCGGGATTGATATGGAAGACGGCGTATGAGTAGCGATGTGTTACGTTTGCAGTCAGCCAGTCTGGCCGCGGCCGGGGTTGCCCACGGCTTTTTCGGCCGGACCGGTGGGGTGTCGACGGGGCTGTATGCCTCGCTCAACGGGGCGCCCGCGTCCAGGGATGATCCGGCGGCCATCCGTGAAAATCGCGACCGGGTGTCGGCGGCGTTCGGTGCTGCCCCGCTGGTCACGCTGCAGCAGTATCACAGCGCCGTCACGGTGACGGTAACCAAGCCCTGGTCGATCGAGGACAGCCCCAGGGGCGATGCGCTGGTGACCAATCAGCCTGGCCTGCTGATCGGGCTGAACACCGCTGATTGCGCCCCGGTGCTGTTGGCCGATCCGGTTGCCAAAATCGTTGGTGCGGCCCATGCCGGCTGGAAAGGTGCTGTGGCCGGTGTTTGCGAATCGGTCATTGCCGCGATGGAAGCGCTGGGGGCCAGTCGCGCCAACATCCGTGCCGCCATCGGTCCGTGCATCAGTCAGCCCAGTTATGAGGTTGGCCCTGATTTCCGTGCCGGGTTTCCCGCCGCGGCCAGCGTGTTCTTCAAGCCTGCGCTGCGGGCGGGATATTTCTTCTTTGACCTGGAATCTTATGTCGCTGATCGTCTGGCACAGGCCGGAATTGGCGCCATCGATACGTTGGGGGCCTGCACACTGGCCAACCCGGACAAATTTTTCAGTTTTCGGCGCGCCACTTTGGCGGCTGAGCCTGATTATGGCCGTGAATTGTCTGTCATAATGTTGGTGTCGTAGTTTTTTATACAACTTTCGGTAGGGAAAACTAAATTAATTCAGCCGATGCGCCGATATGGCGTTTGCTCGGCTGGTGCCTGCTTGCTAAAAGCCCGTCGCCGAAATGTCACAACCGCAGGGGTAAGCTAAGAGACATGGTCGAAACCATAACGTCTGGCACATCTGGCATGAAACTGATTGCAGGCAATTCCAACCGGGCTCTCGCCGAAGCAATTGGGCAGCATCTCAAGATGCCCCTGACCAAGGCTATCGTGCGCCGCTTTGCGGATATGGAAATCTTCGTCGAGATTCAGGAAAACGTACGTGGCGAAGATATCTTCGTCATTCAGTCGACCAGCTTCCCGGCCAACGACAATCTGATGGAACTGCTGATTATCGTCGATGCCTTGCGGCGCGCCAGCGCCCGGCGCATCACGGCGGTGATCCCTTATTTCGGCTATGCCCGCCAGGACCGCAAGGTTGGTCCGCGCACGCCGATTTCGGCCAAGCTGGTGGCCAACCTGATTACCGAAGCCGGTGCCAGCCGCGTGCTGACGGTTGATCTGCATGCCGGTCAGATCCAGGGCTTCTTCGATATTCCGACCGACAATCTTTATGCCCAGCCGGTGATCGTCAAAGACATTCAGGATTCTCTGGGCAGCGGCGATAACATCACCGTAGTGTCGCCCGATGTCGGCGGCGTGGTGCGTGCCCGGGGCTTGGCCAAGCGGCTGGGCGGGGCGCTGGCCATCGTCGATAAGCGCCGCGAACGGGCCGGCGTGTCGGAAGTGATGAACATCATTGGCGATGTGAAGGGCCGCAGCTGCATTCTGGTCGACGATATCGTCGATTCCGCTGGCACCATCTGCAACGCGGCGGAAGCCTTGATGAGTGCCGGGGCCAAGGATGTCTGCGCCTATGCCTCGCACGGCGTGCTGTCGGGCGGTGCGGTGGCCCGCATTGAAGCCTCGGCACTGAAGTCGATGGTGGTCACGGATTCGATCGGCGTGACCGAAGAAGTGCAGCGCTCGCCGAGCATTCGCCGGATTTCGATTGCCCCGCTGCTTGGCGAAGCCATCCGCCGCATCAACAATGAAGAAAGCGTCTCCTGCCTCTTCAGTTAGTTTTCTTTGCTTTAGGGTATTGGTGAAAACGGCGTCTGGGCCCACTGGTCCGGCGCCGTTTTCCTTAGTATAGTGGTCCGGCACGTTGAGGGCACGACATGTCCAGTGGGGCATTGCCGGAACGACCAGGACGCGGAGATATAGCGCAGGAACCCTCGTTCGTGCGCCGGGTGCTGATCGTTGCGCTGGTCGTGGTGCTGCTTTTGGTGCTGTGGCAGGTCTCGCTGGTGCTGATCCTGACCTTTGGCGGTGTGGTGCTGTCGGTTGCCTTGCGCAATCTGTCGGCCCCCTTGAAGCGCTTTTTTCGCCTGCCCGCGTCCTTGGCCTTGTTGATCGCCACCCTTGTGTTTTGTGCCGCGATGATCGGGCTGATCGATTTGTTCGGCACGCTGGCTTCGCAACAGTTTACCGCCCTTTTCCATCGGATACCGGAAGCCTGGGCCGGTGTGCAGGACTGGCTCAAAGGGGTTCCCTTTGGCCGAACCTTGTTGGCGGCTCTGCCCAACCCTTCCGCCGGGTTGCAGCGGGTGTTTGAGGTTTTGCCGCTGGCGGGCGGAATTCTGGGCGCGCTGGGCGAATGTCTGCTGGTGCTGGCGGTCGGGATTTATTTCGCCGCCGATGCCCCGACCTATGTCGAGGGTGTCTTGCGGCTGCTGCCGGTTTCACGCCGCGCCCGGGTGCGCGAGATCATGCTGGCGATGGGCGAGGCCTTGCGTAAATGGCTCATCGGTATGAGTTTCGACATGCTGTTTCTGGGCGTGATGGTGTTTTTCGGCCTGTGGGCCGCGGGCACCCCCTATGCCTTTGCGCTGGCGGTATTGTCCGGGGCGTCGGTGTTCATCCCCTATATCGGTCCGGCAATTGCCGTGCTGCCCGGCATGATGCTGGCATTAAGCATCAGCCCGCATCAGGCCCTGCTGACCGGGCTGGTCTATCTGGTTGCCTTGTCGATCGAGGGGAATTTAAGCCAGCCCCTGCTGCAGCGCTGGGCGGTGGCGATCCCGCCTGTTGTTAACCTTTTAGCCATTCTGGTGTTTAGTCCGCTGTTCGGCATCTGGGGGGCGGTTCTGGCCACCCCGCTGGCCGTGGTGCTGTGGTTGCTGGTCAAAATGGCCTATGTTGAGGATGTTCTGAAGGATCGCAGCGCCCCGCAGGAAACCGAGCCCTGACAGATCGCTTTACGCGTGTGGTGGTTGTGCCGGGCGATTCAAAGCCCGCTTGCACCTAAAGCCGCCTTCGGCTACAAGCCCACCCTTCGCAGGCTTTTCGGGATGGTCCCGAGGGCTGGCCGGCTATTGATACGCCGTCACGTTTTCAAGGATTTTATCGCATGGCTCAGATCAAAGAAATCGCTATCGAATCCCGCAAGGGAACCGGTAAGGGTCCGTCTTACCAGACCCGCATCAAGGGTCGCCTTCCGGCCATCATCTATGGCGGCGGCACTGATCCCGAGCCGATTTCGGTTGATGCGGCCGAGCTGACCCGGGTTCTGAGCAAGGGTGGCTTTCTGACCACGCTGTTCAATCTGACCGAAGGCGGTAAAGTCACCCGCGTTCTGCCGCGCGCGTTGCAGCGCGATCCGGTGACCGACCGTCCGGTCCATGTCGACTTTATGCGGATGCCCGCGGGTTCTTCGGTCCGTCTGGCCATTCCAATTGTCTTCAAGGGCCAGGAAGCTTCGCCGGGCCTCAAGCGCGGTGGCGTGCTCAACATCGTCCGTCACAAGGTCGATCTGATCTGCCCGGCCGACAATATTCCGGTTGCGCTCGAAGTCAGCCTGGCTGGCCTCGACATCAACAGCTCGGTCCATCTGGACAAGCTGGCTCTGCCGGAAGGCGTTCGCCCTGCTGACAAGACCAAGGATCAGGCCATCGCCTCGATCGTTGCTCCGTCCGGTACGGCTGAAGCCGCCGCCACCACGACCGACGCTGCAGCCCCGGCTGCCGCTGCTCCGGCCGCTGCTGCCAAGAAGTAATCGGCGCCATCGGGCACCGAAAGCGGGATAAATGTCTGATACACCGCTGCTTATTGCCGGGCTGGGGAATCCTGGCCCGGACTATGCGCGCAATCGCCATAACGCCGGGTTTCTGGCGGTCGATTGCATACACGAGACCTACGGCTTCGGTCCCTGGCGTGCCAAATTCCAGGGACTGATCGCCGAAGGTAAGATCGCCAGGCGCAAGACCTATCTTCTCAAACCCCAGACCTACATGAATGCCAGCGGCGACAGTGTCGGCGCGGCGGCACGCTTTCTGAAGCTGCCCTTGTCGGCTGTTGTGGTGTTCCATGACGAGATGGATCTGGCGGCCGGTAAGCTGAAGGCCAAAACCGGCGGCGGCGATGCTGGCCATAATGGTCTGCGGTCCATCACTGCCACGCTGGGGCCGGATTACCGCCGCGTGCGTATTGGTGTGGGCCATCCGGCTGGTAAAGAGCGGGTGGTTGGCCATGTACTGTCCAACTTCTCCAAGGCGGACGAGGCTGAGTGGCTGGGCCCGCTGTTGAAGGCGATGGCCGATGCAGCCCCCCATCTGGCCGAAAACGACAATATTTCCTTTATGAACAAGGTGGCGGTGCTATTAAGCGCTTAAAGCCTTGCCTGTAACATCATCCCCATAACCTATTGCCAGAGGAACTCGCCTGATGGGCTTCAAATGCGGCATTGTCGGTCTGCCCAACGTCGGCAAATCGACCCTGTTTAACGCGCTCACCCAGACGGCGGCGGCGCAGGCGGCAAATTATCCCTTCTGCACCATCGAACCCAATGTGGGTGATGTGGCGGTGCCCGATGACCGGCTTGATACGCTGGCGGGCATTGCTACGTCGGCGCAGATCATTCCGACGCGGATCACCTTTGTCGACATCGCCGGTCTGGTGCGCGGCGCCTCCAAGGGCGAAGGTCTGGGCAACCAGTTCCTCGCCAATATCCGCGAGGTTGATGCCATCGTCCATGTGCTGCGCTCGTTCGAGGATGGCGATATCACCCATGTCGAAGGCCGCATTGATCCGTGTTCGGATGCCGATGTGGTCGAGACCGAGCTGATGCTGGCCGATCTGGAAAGTCTCGAAAAGCGCATCAAGCCGATCGAGAAGAAAGCCCATTCCGGCGAAAAGGAAGCCAAGGAACAGCTCGCCCTGATGATGAAGGCGGTTGCCTTGCTGCGCGAGGGTAAGCCCGCCCGTCTGGCGGAACTGTCCCCGGAAGAACGCGAACCCTATCGCCAGCTGTGCCTTCTGACCGCCAAGCCGGTGCTCTATGCCTGCAATGTCGATGAAGCTTCGGCTGCTGCGGGCAATGATTTCACCGCCGCGGTGCAGAAAAAGGCCGCTGCCGAGGGCGCTGGCGTGGTGGTGATTTCTGCCCGGATTGAAGAAGAAGTCGCCCAGCTGCCGCTGGAAGAGCGTGCCGAATATCTCGAAAGCCTTGGGCTCGCCGAGCCGGGCCTCAACCGGCTGATCCGCGCGGGCTATGATCTTTTGGGGCTGATCACCTATTTCACCGTTGGGCCGAAAGAAACCCGGGCTTGGACCGTGACCCGTGGTTCGACCGCGCCCAAGGCCGCCGGTGTGATCCATTCCGATTTTGAACAGGGCTTCATCCGGGCCGAGACCATCGCCTATGCCGACTATGTTTCCGGCAAGGGCGAAGCAGGCGCGCGCGAGGCGGGCAAGTTCCGCCTTGAGGGTAAGGAGTATGTGGTGCAGGACGGCGACGTCATGCATTTCCGCTTCAACAACTGAGTGTGGCGTGATGGAAACGATGGCAGTCTGGCGCTTATGCCGTGAATTGAACGTGGTTCAGGCTGCCTTGTTGATGGTGGGCTGCGATCCGGCCGGGCTGGAAATGCATGTCGAGGAAATCGCGCCAGAGGCGCGTCCCGCCGGCTATGTTGCGGCCCGTCAGGCCATCTCTCAGGCTTTGTGCCAGCACGAAGTCGACGGCAGCTGGGTCCGCCAGCTGCAATATGACCAAAATGGCGACTATATCGGGGTTGCCGATGACAGCGTCGATCTTTTCGAATCCAAGGTTCAGGTCGCATCGCTGCGGCGCTGGCTGATGGGCCGCGGCGTCAGCGACGGCTTCTTTTTCCCGCACGGGGCCGATTATCTCGATTCCGCCCATCCGCGGTATGATGCGGCCCTGGCGGCTGCGGTGCAAAACTGGCTGGCGCAGGACACTGCAAAATAAGCTGTTCCAGCCATCCCGGCTGGAAAAAGCCGGTGTCTGATGTGCCATACCTGCATTTTCCGCTTAGCTGCATGAAAGCTGCCGCATAGCTTTTCACGTCATCGCCATCTTACGCGGGGCAATTTTCTGCTAAGGTTCTGGCCGCAGCTTCCAACCCGATAGTGTAATGCACGGCTTTGCCAACTTCTTTTTGCTGACCTATGCCACACTGTTTCCGCTTATCAGCCCGGTGGGTAATGCCCCGCTGTTCTTAAGCCTGACCCGGTCGCGCAGCGTTGCCCAACGCAATATTCTGGCCCGCCGGGTGGCGATCAACTGCTTCTTCATGTTGCTGGGATCAATGCTGGTCGGCTCCTATGTGCTGGAATTCTTCGGCATCAGCCTGCCGGTGGTCCGTCTGGGCGGCGGTCTGGTGGTGGCGGCGCTGGGCTGGCAGCTGCTCAATTCCGGTTCGAGCGAGGGGGCGGATGCCTCCTCGTCAAAGCCCGCATCGGACGAGCTGGACGCCTTTTATCCCTATACCATGCCGCTGACGGTCGGGCCGGGTTCGATGTCGGCGGCGATTGCGCTGGGCAGCCAGCGCCCCGGCACGTTCCATCTGTCAGAGCTGTTGGTGATCGGCCCGGCGGCGGTGGCCGGGATTATGGCCGTGGCGCTGACGATCTACCTTTGCTACCGCTATGCCGAAGGGATGGTCCGCCGTCTTGGCCCCAGCGGCACCAATGTGGTGGTGCGCATGTCGGCATTCTTGCTCTTGTGCATCGGCATTCAGATCTTCTGGACCGGCTGGAGCAGTCTGATGGCGACGCTGTAATATCGGCAGGGGGCACTCAGGAACGGGCGCAAACGTCTCATGGTGCTTTTAGGACGGGGCATGTTGCACATATCGATGTGCAGGTTGGTCAGTCGTGCCTGGATGTTGTGTAGCCGGACGTCTGTCCTATTTTTCCATGATCTTGGGC
>JBAVPS010000553.1:0-3635 GCA_049693315.1 Rhizomicrobium sp.
TTCCGGCAGTGTGGCGATGAAGTCGCTCCAGCATTTCGGCGGGCGCTTTTTACCTACTTGCTTGCGCAGTAAATCCGAAATGCGGTCAATCTCACTCATGCCAACCCCCAAGATACAAAGCAGAATCTGATTTTATGAAATTCTCCCGTATAAGGTTACCGTCTCCGGGTTGTGATGTTTGTTACTTTAGTGTCCTTATGGTTGCGTCTTGATTTGTAGCTACAATATTGCTACATTGATGTGTCCTATATTGGGATTCTGTTAGCGGAGTGTGCCATGCTGAACCTTCCCCCCGCGCCTGAAGACCGGGCGCAGAATGATGATATGCTGCGGACCCGTTTGCCGGGCGCGCTGAAGGCGCGTGTCGAATCCGCTGCAGCCGTCCTCGGGGTCGAGGTTTCCGCCTTCGTGCGCCGGTCGATCTCGCGGGAGGCGGAGGACGTTCTGGCCGCACAGACGCGCTATGACATGTCGCCGGCTGATGTGGCGGTCTTTGCTGCCGCGCTTGATGCCCCACCGTCGCCTACGCCCGCTGCGCTTCGTGCTGCCCGCCGCTATCGTGAGCGGGTTGTTCATGCCGACTGAGGATATTGGCGAAGATCAAAGTCCGATTGAGATCCGCATCTTTGATCCCGCCGCACATGATCGCAGTGCATTCGATTGTGGTGTGTCACGGCTGAATAACTTCATTCTGCGCACGGCCAAGAAGCAACAGAAGGGTGATCTGGTCCGGGTGTATGTGGCCGTTCACCCCGGTGAAAACCGTGTGCTCGGCTATCATGCGATCAACGTTTACAGCCTGTGCGCGGATACGCTTGGCGCATTAAAGCCGCATGCCACGCCACCACACAACATGTTACCAGCGGTCTATCTGTCGATGATTGCCATCGATAAACGCTGCCAGGGCGTCGGGCTGGGCGGTATCCTGCTCGACCACGCCAAACAGAAAGCGCTGAAGGTTGCGGAGGTTGCCGGGGCTTACGCCATGGTTCTCGATGTCATCAATGATGACGGCGCAGCTGAAGGGCGGGTGGCATGGTATGCCCGCCATGGCTTTCAGTCGTTCCCCGGTGCCCCGCTGAAGATGTTCCTGCCGATTGCGACCATCCGCCAGACCTATGCCGGGCTAGACCCCGCGGCAGATCCTGCGTGACGATACTCGTATAGTTGCGGGCGGTGCGCGGGCCGGTGGTGCCCGCGCTTTCCAGTTTAATCCGTTTTCGGATAGGCAGTCCGGCATTTTTGTTATGCCTGCTGGCTCAGACCGAATGCGGGGTGGTGAATGAGTTCCCCGCGCGGTTCACAGCCATCGAACGGCAGGGCCAAAACCACCTCCGGCGGGCAACCGGTTACGCCGAGGCCGGGGAACGCCCGAAAGCCCAGCCGGCCATAATAGGCGGGGTTGCCCACCAGCGCCGCACCCCGGCAGGTTGCCTGCAATCGGCGGAGTGCTTCGGTCATCAGGGCTGTGCCGATACCCTGGCGATGCCGTGACGGCAAAACGACCAGCGGGCCGATCAATCCCCAGCCATCCTGCGTTCCAATCCGTGCCGCCGAGGCGGCCAGATAGCCTGTCATCACACCCACATCCTCGGCCACCAGCGAGAGGGTGAGGGCGCCCTCCGCCCTCAGGCGCTCAACGATGCCCGCCTCGGTGCCGGTGGATTGCGGCAAGTACAGCATGGCCTCCGTGATAAGCCAGCTGATCGCCAGGATATCGCTGATGGTTTCATTGCGGATCAGCATGTTATGCCTCCCTGATTATCAAGTTGCGCGCGGACGGAAAGCCGGCCGCGTTTCGAGATCCGGTACGGGCTGCCGAACCGGGATTCGATCAGCCCCTTGCGCCGCAACCGGTTGAAGACTGCCAGGTCGCAGTCAGTAAGGATCATTCCCTCGCGCGTGACGCAGGTGACGGCGATGATTTTGGGGCCATTGCCCCGCTCATGCAGGATGAGGCCACCAAGGGCCAGAACGTGCAGCGCACGTTGCTCGTTTCGTGAGATGTTCATGATGTCTCGTGTGACAGACGTGAAAACAACGCCGTGGGCGCATCGCCCGCAGCGGCTTTTCAATTCACGAGGCTCTCTGAGATTCAGAGAGCCGTATCACACAAGCTCTAACATCCAGTCCTCAAGGTTCACGCGGGCGGACAAGCGCTGCCTGCGTGCCATACCCATACAGCCAACACGTGCTCTGGACAACCGCTGGCGCGACAAGCCTCGAAGATGAATCCTGGGCGCGTGTAATTGCTGATCACGGTGGTGTGGAGGCGTGCTACCGAGGGCGTGGAGTGCTGCCAGGGCCGTTCATGGCGTCTTTGAAGGAGCTTGGCTGGTAGGGCTGGGCGGCACCCCATCCTGCGCGCTTAATCCCCCGCCTCGCCCGCGCGCTTTTCATGTCGCTTTTGATGCACCCGCTGCACCCATCCGGGCCGGGGTAGAAATCAGGCAATCCGGGCCTGTTTTAGTGTCCCGGTGGGGCTAAATCCGCGTTGCACTTTGTTGCAGGCTGATGGGGGGCATGGTTGTGTATTTGGTCGCTGCGTAGGCTGTAAAATATGCCGTGCAATGGAGGCACGGCGGTTACGTTTTACTCATGCGTCTGGATGTGGCTGCTGGTTATCCGTTCCTGCCGTTGTGCGAGATGCTGCAGCATAGCTTCGGCATATGCGATCTGTGCATTGATGTCTGCCGGGGCGTGTCCCAGATCCGCGACATTCTCCAGCATCAGCATGGCAATGCCGTGCAATGCTGCCCACACTGAAAGGCCGAAATTGGTATCGCCCAGTACGATACCGATTTCCTCGCCTATGGCACGGGCGGCTGTGCGCAGAGTAGGATATTTCGCTCGTGCCAGAATCTGTGATTCAAACATCAGCCGGGCCAGCGCCGGATGATCGGCGACATAGCTAAGATATATCCGGCACAGCGCGGAAAGCCGTTTGTCGAGCTCGGTGTGGTTCGGCACGGCCGATAAGGCGTCGCGCAGCTCGAGGAAGCCCTCGCGCGCCACTTCGGCCAGCATGGCTTCCTGACTGGTAAAATGGCGGTAAGGCGCGGCATGGCTGACATTCGCCTCACGCGCCACAGCACGGAAGCTGAGACACGCACTTTTTTGGCGTTCAAGCATAATCCGCGCGGTGCTTAGAAGGGCATTCCTGAGGTCGCCGTGGTGATAGGGGGGGCGAGATGTAGTGTCATCGGTGTATGCTGCGGTAACTATATCCATGTCAGTGCCCTCTCACAACTGTGCCCGTCCGCTTTGGCGGCCTGGGCGCGATCCATACAATTCCTGCCGCGGCCAGTGTGATAAGACCGAGTATCAGGAATGTCGTATTGGTTGCCTGCATGATGCTTTGTCCTTGCACCATCTGGTCAAGCAGGTTGCGAGCCATTTCCGGTTGCAAGCCTGCACTTTCAGCGGCATGCAGCACCGCAGATGGGTCATGTAATGCACCGACCAGTTGATCCTTGCTCGACTTTGTCTGATCGTACCACATGGCGGTCACCACCGCAGTGGCGATGGCACCGAACAGTGTACGGATGAAATTGAACTGGCCTGAGCCGTTGGCGATATCTTTGTCGTCCAGCGATGAGGTTGACATCTCGATCAGTGTTACCAGTGTCATGACC
>JBAVPS010000554.1:0-2506 GCA_049693315.1 Rhizomicrobium sp.
GTTCATATGGCCAAGGGTAAAGCGGCGCTGGAAGCATCGGGCAATGTCACGATTGATACCGTGCGCGCCATTGCTGAAACCGGGGTCGATTATATTTCTTCGGGCTGGATCACCCATTCGGCACCCAATCTGGATGTCGGGCTCGACTTCGTCAGCGGCGATTAACGCAACGGGCGCAAAAGTGGGAACCGTTTTTGCGCGTAAAGTTGCGGCCAAAATAAAACAACGACCGCCACAAAAGAAAAACGGCGCAGGAAACAGATTTCCTACGCCGTTTTTTTATTTGCAACGCCACGGGGGCTGTGGCGCAGGGCACACTGTGAAGGCAACCGGCACAAACACCGCCTTTGCGATGATCGAACACCATCGCAAAAATACACCTTGGTGTATTCGGTGCGTTATTCGGCTTCGGCAGCTTCGGCGGCTTCGTCTTCTTCGGCTTCCATCGCGGCAGTTTCCGACAGCGAGAAAGACGGCGCACTGGTGGCAGCGGCAGGCAGCGGCGTCTCGATAAAGGGCTGGTCTTCGGTGCCCACCGGACGCGGCGCGCTGGGCTGCTGCTGATAACCCTGAACCGGCTGGGTCTGAGCGGCCTGCGCCTGAATCTGCGCCTGCGTCATCTGGGCCTGCGTCGCAGCCATGATGCGGAAATAATGCTCGGCATGCTGCAGATAATTTTCTGCCATGACCCGGTCGCCCGACGCATTCGCATCGCGGGCAAGCTGCAGGTACTTTTCATAGACATGCGAAGCGTTGCCGCGAATTTTGACTTCCGGCCCGTTAGAATCGAATACGCGATTGGGGTTAAACCCGCCACCCGCGCTGCTATGTCCGCTCTGACCGTTCTGATTGTTCTGCGGCCGGCGGCCGCCCCTTCTCGAACGCTTCACCGACTGCCCCTTTTCACTGTATATAATTTTGTGCCGTCCAATTCTTTTTTTGATGTTGAAGGTCCGAAGCTGCCCGGCACACGCGAATTAGGCGTGCAGCCCACATGCCGCTTCTAAACCATATAACCGTTCATCTTTCGCATTTTCAGAGGCAAGTACCGCAAACCCTGCGGTGCTTGAAATTTGCCTGTCCAAACCGGGTCAAAGCCCGTCCGGCGGCAAACCTTGTCTCTTTAGCCATAGCAAGCTAGCCGGTCGTATGCCCAAAGCCAACTGTTTTTTCAAGCCCGCGCCACGATAACCACACGGGGGGTACCGGACAAATCGGCCTTTGCCTGAAGAAAGTGTAAACCCGCCCCGGTGCAAATCTCGGCGACATCGCCTTGCTGGCCCTGACCGATCTCGAAAAAGGCCTGACCACGCAAGGAAAGCCACCCCGCCAGCCGTTCGGCCAGAACCCGATAGGCACAGAGTCCGTCCGCCCCGCCATCCAGCGCCGAAACCGGTTCATATTCAGCCACTTCCGGCTCAAGCGCCGCGATCTCGGCACTGCGGATATAGGGCGGATTGGACAGCACGATGTCATAGTCGCCGCGGGGCGCATCAAGCCAGTTTCCGGCAAAAACCTCGGTTCTGCCGGACAGTCCCAAATGATCGAAATTGCGCCGGGCAAAGCCGCGGGCCGCCGATGACGCCTCGACCGCAAGCCCGGTCGCCCTGGGATATTCACGTAACACCGCCGCCAGAATACAGCCCGAACCGGTGCCCAGATCGATAACCTTAAGCGGGGCATCATGATCGCTGAAGCTGGCCAGCACCGCCTCGACCACCGTTTCGGTATCAGGCCGGGGCACCAGCACGCCGGGCCCGACGGCAAAATCGAGGCCCCAGAATTCCTTGTTGCCGGTAATATAGGCGACCGGTTCACGCGCCATCCGGCGCACCAGATACCCTTCAAACAGTGCGGAGGCATCGGCAGATGCCGCCCCGGTCTGCGCCGCGACAGTCTGGGCATAGGCCCACAGCACACGGGCATCCAGCCGGGGATTATCCACCCCGGCGGCCTTCAGGCGCGTAACGGTTGCGCCCAGATCATAGCTCACGGTACGTCGCTCACGATTCCGCTTCCAGCTCGGCCAGCTTACCCGCCTGATCCTCGGTCACCAGGGCTTCGATGACATCACCAAGATCGTCCCCCGGGATGATGCGGTCAAGCTTATAGAGCGTAAGATTGATGCGATGGTCGGTGACCCGCCCCTGCGGGAAGTTATAGGTGCGTATCCGCTCGGAACGATCGCCTGAGCCAACCTGACCTTTACGCTCGGCGGCGCGCGCACTATCGACCCTTTCGCGCTCCATCTCATAGAGCCGGGCCTTGAGCAGGCGCATGGCATTGGCTTTATTCTTGAACTGCGAGCGTTCGGTTTGCTGCGCCACGGCAAGGCCGGTGGGCAGATGGGTGACCCGCACCGCGCTTTCGGTCTTGTTGACGTGCTGGCCGCCCGCACCGGAGGAGCGGAACACATCGATACGCAAATCCTTGTCATCGATCTTGATATCGACCTCTTCCGGCTGCGGCAGCACCGCCACGGTCGCCGCCGAGGTATGAATGCGGC
>JBAVPS010000555.1:0-3528 GCA_049693315.1 Rhizomicrobium sp.
GCATCCCGGTGCACATGATCGAGACGATCAACAAGCTGGTGCGCACCTCGCGCCAGATGCTGCACGAAATCGGTCGCGAGCCGACGCCGGAAGAACTGGCCGAACGTCTGGCCATGCCGCTGGAAAAAGTGCGCAAGGTGCTGAAGATCGCCAAGGAACCGATCTCGCTCGAAACCCCGATTGGCGACGAAGAAGATTCACATCTCGGCGATTTCATCGAGGACAAGAACGCCGTCCTGCCGATTGATGCCGCCATTCAGGCCAACTTACGTGAAACCACCACCCGCGTGCTGGCAACGCTCACCCCGCGTGAAGAACGCGTGCTGCGCATGCGCTTTGGTATCGGCATGAACACCGACCATACGCTGGAAGAAGTCGGCCAGCAGTTCTCGGTTACCCGCGAACGTATCCGTCAGATCGAGGCCAAGGCACTGCGCAAGCTCAAGCATCCGTCACGCAGCCGCAAACTGCGCTCGTTCCTCGATAATTGATCCCGCAGGACAGAACATAAAAAAGCGCGGGCCCTTGCTGGACCCGCGTTTTTTATTGCCTGAACCTAAAGAAAACGCTGCGCCGGTGGAGGGTGCCGGCACAGCGTCTTTTACAAAACTAGGCCTTACAAAGGGTATGCATCAGACGCGTGCCCGCACCCCCAGGGTGATACGCGGCTCAAACTGCGTGGTATCGCCCTTCTGATCGGTCCAGACATAGTAATAATGCTCTTTCTCACCGAGCAGATTGGAGCCCTGCAGGTAGACGGTCATGTTGGTCATGAAGTCGTAGCTGGCCGAGGCATCAAGATAGAAGGTTGATTTCTGATACTGCTCGAAACCCTGGATACCGCCGATGTTGGAACTGACAGCCCGTTTGGAGCGATAGTTACCGGCAACACGCGCCTGGAACAGATCGTCCTGATACCACAGGATCAGGTTACCCTGCCATTTTGAATTGTCCGCAAACGGAATAGCGGCCCCGGACAAATCCATTTCGCCGGAGTTGCTCGGCGAGAAGGTCATGTTGACCTCGCTGCCGAAATTACCCCAGAAGCCGGGCAGGAAGTCAAAAGACTGCTTGTCGGCAATCTCGACCCCTTTGAGGTTTTTGCCATTACCCTGAATCGGCCCGCTGACCGCAGCGCAGCGGCGTACCACACCATCCATATCGGCCAGATCGCAGCGGTTGGTGCTGCCGGTATAGATGAAGCTGTCAACGTCGATATAGAACAACGCCAGGCTCACCATGCTCGACTTGCCGTAATAATACTCAAACGACATGTCGTAGTTCGACGACCGCCACGGATCGAGATCCGGGTTGCCATTCTGTGAACCACCCAGCACCGCGTAAATGTTGCTGGTCGAGCTGGCCAGACCATAGTTGAGCGACAACGCGCCGCCCCACTGACTTAAATCGAGCAGCTGCATGTTGCGCGAATAGGCAGCGCGGAATTTCAGATTATCGAAGACGTCGAGGCTGAAATTAACCGCTGGCAGATAGTCCGTAAACGTCCGGTCTGTGTGCGTAATACCCAGATCGCCGCTGGTCCGGCCATAAGAAGTATCCTTGACCGTGCTGGTGGTATCGACCTTGTGCTGATCAACGCCCAGCCAGGTTTCGGTGACCCGCAAACCGGCATTGAAATCAAACGGCAGCCTGACATT
The DNA here is from genome assembly GCA_049693315.1 of Rhizomicrobium sp. Taxonomy (GTDB): domain Bacteria; phylum Pseudomonadota; class Alphaproteobacteria; order Micropepsales; family Micropepsaceae; genus Rhizomicrobium. The sequence continues at coordinate 1,659 of JBAVPS010000555.1, forward strand.
CCCCGGGAAGGCCAGATCCCCGTCAAAAGAGCTCTGGAAATAGCCGGAAGTTTGCGAAACACTGACCCGCCATGTCGAAGCCGGATCGATATCGCGGATATTGCCGGGATAGAGTGAATTCTGGAACTTCATCACATTATCCATGGCCTTGGGGTCGATGTTGTACATCGTGACACCCTTGACCCCGGCAACGTTTTTGTAGGTCTTGACATAATTGCTGACGACGCCGGGCATCTCGGTCGGGGTATAGCCTGCCATGGTGTTGGCCCGAAGATATTCGCCCGACGAATTTACCGCATAGCAACCCAATTTGTTAGAACTGTTCAGCAACGTATCGGCGGCCTTCCAGCGGACATAACAGCCGGTGCTATTGACCGAACCATCGGCATTATAGGCCGCTTCGCCGCCATACATCGGCGCCACCAGATTGAAGCCGGTATTTTGCGCCGCGCGGAAGCTTTCGCGAATGCCAAAATCAAACTTCACGCCGCTTTCACCGAATTTGTAATGACCATCGGCCCGGAAAACCTTCATGCCGCTGGAACGGTCGTGGTTGCCTTCGGATGAGACCGTCTTCAGTGCGTAGGCATCGACATTGGACAGGGCACTTTGCAACGCGGTCGGCAGCGTCAGCTTCATGTTTTCGCCACGCATGTCGATCACAACCGGATAAGTATTCGGAGCAAGACCATTGGCATTAAACGTATAACTGCTATTCAGACCGGCATAAGTGCCGCTGCCGCTGTTCCACTGCGATCCATCCGCCAGCGAGAACTGGATGTAGCTCTGCATTAACAGTTCACGGGCATCGGCATAGATGCCACGCACTTCAGCGGTGAAGTTGCCGCCATTGTCATAGGCAAGCTGCAGATTGTAATTGCGCGAGGAAGATGTGGTGACGTCATCCTCGGAATAGGTCTCCATATCACCAATATATTTGGTGTAGACCTGCGTTGTATAAAACTCATACTGATTATCGGTACTGCTGCCGCTGTTCCAGCCGCCATAGACCTTGACGCCGGTATCGCGTGACACCGTCGGAATAAAGGTCGCCCCAAGCCAGCTTGACGAATTAAGCTGATAGCCGACCTGACGGTTATACTGTTTCTGGAAGGTATAGAAGAAGTCGCCCGACACCCTGAGGCCATAACCCAGTTCGCCCTGAACCGAGGCGTTGACACCAATGCGCTGGCGTTCGATCTCACGCTGCAATGCAATGGCGTTTTCTGTACCGTAAAACGCATCCGTCGAGTCGCCATCGCCATTAACGTCAACGCTGCCGGTCGAAGAATTGTAATTCATCGCCGATGGGATGGTTGCCCCGTTCCAGCCGGTTACGAAACCATTATAGGCACCGGTGCAGCCGTTACAGGAACCACCCTGCTCGGCAAAAAGTTCGCCACCATACTGGTCGATACCGTTGGTGGAATTCTCCAGCGTAACATCGGAATAGGTGACCGCCAGCATGGCACCCCAGTGCCCGCCATTATAGTTCACCAGCCCATTGAAATCGGGTTCGTACTTATTCGACTTGGTGCCATGCACGCCCTGCAGCGCGCCGGACAGCGTCCAGCCCTGCGGCATATCCATCGGATGGCGGGTTTTCAGATCGATGGTGCCGGTGATGCCGCTGTTGAGCAGGGCTGCCGTCGGCGACTTGACCACATCGGCGCCTGAGAACAGCGATGACGGAATATCGCCGAAATTGGGCTGCACACCGACGATATTGCTGGTCGTCAGAAACGCTTCGCCGTTCAGCATGGTGCTGACTTCCGGTAGCCCGCGGATATTAACGCCGGAACCTTCACCACCGCTGCGGTCTATCTGCACGCCGGTGATGCGCTGCAACGAATCCGAAATCGTCGTATCC
>JBAVPS010000556.1:0-3065 GCA_049693315.1 Rhizomicrobium sp.
GGCTTTGGCAATCCGGGCCTGAACCAGCCCCGGATCGGGCGTCGCATCCGCGTTTGGGGCTGTAAGCGGTTTTTTTTGCAGGATTTTCTTGCGCATGTGAACCTTAGCGGCTTGACGGGGCCGAACCGCAGCATACATCACCCTTATAGCGTTTGGCCGCAGCTTTTTCGTAAAACCCGCTCAATACTGGCCCACGTCAATTCTGGCCCAACAGTCGCTTCCCGAAGGAGATTTCCCCGTGAACACCCTGCGCACCGGTTTCTTGATGGCTCTGCTCACCACGATTTTCGTGGCCGCCGGGTTTCTGATCGGGGGGCCGGGCGGGATGATGATCGCGTTCCTGATCGCGCTGGGGATGAATTTCTTCTCCTACTGGAATTCCGACCGCATCGTTTTGTCGATGTATGGTGCGCGCGAGGTTGACGAGGCCACCGCCCCCCGGCTTTACGGCATTGTGCGCCGTCTGGTTACCAACGCCCGGATGCCGATGCCACGGGTCTGCATTATGGATAATCCCCAGCCCAACGCCTTTGCCACCGGACGTGACCCGCAGCATGCCGCGGTCTGCGCCACGACAGGTATTCTGGAGCGGCTGTCTGACGAGGAACTGGCAGGCGTTCTGGCCCATGAACTGGGCCATGTCCGCAACCGCGATACCCTGACCATGACGGTAACCGCCACCATGGCCGGTGCCATCTCGATGCTGGCCAATTTCGCCTTCTTTTTCGGTGGTTCGGGCGAGGACCGCCGCAACAACCCGCTGGGCATCGTCGGCGTCATTCTGATTGCGGTGCTGGCCCCCATCGCCGCCATGCTGGTGCAGATGACGATCAGCCGGGCCCGCGAATATGAAGCCGACAAGGCCGGTGCCGAAATCTCGGGCCATCCGTTATGGCTGGCCGGGGCGTTGGAAAAGATCGCCTCTTCGGCCCCCCGGATCGAAAATACGGTGGCGAACGAGCATCCGGCCACCGCATCGATGTTCATCATTAATCCGCTGAGCGGCGGCGCGATCGCCGGGCTGTTTTCGATCCACCCGCCGACCGAAGAACGCGTCGCGCGCCTGCGTGCCATGGCCGGCAAGCCTGCAACCGGCTATACACCCGGCCCCTGGGGCTGATAGAGAACCGGGCAATCAGGAGATAGAAGTTGCCCCAAGCCCCAAACCGTCCGCCGCAGAAATCGAAAAACACGGGTTCAAAACCGGGGGCAACCCAATCTGCTGGCCAAAAATCATCAGGCCAAAAGTCTTTTGCCAAGCCCAGCCCGGCGCGGGCTGCCGCCCTTGCCATGTTGTCGACGGTGCTCGACAAGCGCCGCCCGCTGGAAGCTGTGCTTGGCGTAACCGACGGGCTTGAGGAACGCGAGGCCCATTTTGCCCGCCGCCTGACCAGCGAAACCCTACGCCGCCTTGGTCAGCTCGAAGCGCTGATCGGCAGGTTTCTGGCCAAGCCACTGGCCCGGCACAAATCCGGCCCGGCGCTGGAGATTCTGCTTTTAGGGGCCTGCGAGCTGATATTCCTTGACGCCCCGGCCCATGCCGCCGTCGATGCCGCCAACCGGCTGGCCGCCGCCGACGATAAGGCCAAGCATTTCAAGCCACTGATCAATGCGGTATTGCGCAAAGTCGCCTCAGAAGGCAAAGCGATTGCCGCCACGCAGGACATTTCGCTGAATCTGCCCGACTGGCTGTGGAGCCGCTGGTGCGAATTCTATGGCGAGGAAACCGCCCGCGCCATCATAGAGGCCCAGCTCAAACCCGCCCCACTTGATATTGTTGGCACCACCCCGCCGGGTTTTGCCGCCGAATATGGTGCCACCGCGCTGTTCGGCCCGGTGCTGCGCCTGGCGCCGCAGCGGGTTGATACCCTGCCCGGTTATGCCGAGGGCGGCTGGTGGGTGCAGGACGCCGCCGCCACCTTACCGGTGAAACTGCTCGGCGATGTGGCGGGCAAGCGCGTGCTCGATTTATGCGCCGCGCCGGGCGGCAAGACCGCGGAACTCGCCACCGCCGGGGCCATCGTCACCGCGGTGGAGCGTGAACCGGTCCGTCTGGAGCGGTTACGCGAAAACCTCGCCCGGCTGAAGCTTGAGGTCGAGACCATTGCAGCAGACTTGCGCGATCTGGATCTGGAACCGGCCCCCCTGGTGCTGATTGATGCGCCCTGCAGTGCCACCGGCACCTTGCGCCGCCACCCGGAACTGCCCTGGATCAAAGGGGCCAGCGACATCACCCTGTGCGCCGGGGTTGCGGGCGAACTGCTCGACGCCGCCGCACAGCTGACCGCGCCGGGCGGATTGCTGGTGTTTGCGGTCTGCTCGCTGGAAGCCGAGGAAGGTCCGGAACAGGTCGCCGCCTTCCTGCACGCGCACCCTGAATTTTCCCTGGTTCCCGCCACCGCCGACGAACTTTATGGCCATGATGAATGGCTGATCGGGGGGGCCATCCGCACCCTGCCTTGCCATCTGGCGGAATTTGGTGGCATGGATGGCTTCTACGCTGCCCGCTTCCGTAAACAGCCTTAAACGAGGTTCCCCATGCTGTCGAACAAGTCCATCCCCGCCGCCGACCGCCTGATCCTGGCTCTGGATGTGCCCGACACCGACAAAGCCCGCCAGATCGTCGAAGAGCTTGGCGATAGCGTGCAGTTCTACAAGCTTGGCCTCGAGATGTTCATGGCGGGCGGCTATTTCGAGCTGATCGACTGGCTGAATGCCCGGGGCAAGAAAGTCTTCGCCGACCTGAAATTCTTCGACGTGCCCAACACGGTCGCCGCCGCCGTGCGCCAGTTACAGGGCCGCGGCGTCACCTTTGCCACCGTGCATGGCAATGACGCCATCATGGAAGCCGCCGCCGGGGCCAAGGGCGATACCAAAATTCTGGCCGTCACCGTGCTGACCTGCCTCGACGAAGGCGACATGAAAGCCCTGGGCTTTGAGGCCGATCCCCGTGCGGTGGTGCTGTCGCGGGCCAAACGGGCATTGGCACTGGGTTGCGACGGGGTGATCTCGTCGGGCCTTGAAATCGATGGCATCCGTGGTGAAGTCGGCGAGAATTTTCTGGT
>JBAVPS010000557.1:0-5046 GCA_049693315.1 Rhizomicrobium sp.
TGGGGTGTAGAAAGTCACCCTGACAGCCCCCGCTGCCGACATTGTGTGCGGGCGTAATCAGGCCCCGGTCTGCCAGTCCATCACCCTGACCTATGGCGGTATCGGCGAATGAGCGCATCCTTACTGCCCCCCAATGCCACCACGCTGGAACTGGCCCTAGAGGCCGCGACCACGCGGATCGACGCCATTAAAACCGACCTGCGGGCGCTGTGGTCGCCAGACGACTGCCCCGAAGGGCTGTTGCCGTGGCTGGCGTGGTCACTGTCGCTCGACAGCTGGTCGGCAGACTGGCCGGTTGAGGTCAAACGCAATCGCGTGCGCCGCGCCATCGAGATCGCCCGGCGCAAAGGCACATCGGAATCTGTGCGCAGCGTGGTGGCCAGCTTTGGCGGCGCTGTGGGGTTACGCGAATGGTGGCAGGACGGTGGCTCTGGTGTGCCCCACACCTTCGACCTGGCCCTTACGCTTTCCAGCATGAACGGCAAGCCCGCCACGGCAGAGTTCATCGAAAGCGTGATTGCCGAAGTGAACCGCACCAAGCCCGTCCGGTCCCATTTCCAGTTCACGCAAGGCTTTCTGGCTGATGGCGGGATTGAAGTCGCCGCTTATGCCCGGCCCGCCACCTATACCCGCCTGTCACTGACTGTTACCGCTTAAAGGATCTGCAATGCCCGGCATCGCCATCACCCTGACCGATCAAGGCCGCGCCGCACTGGTGGCGGCATCCGGTACCAACGCCATCACCATCGCCGCCATTGGCATCACCGATGCCGCGTTCACGCCTGCGACCGATGCCTCCACGCTGCCCGGCGAGATCAAGCGGCTCACCACCTTTTCCGGCGATGTGCCGGATGCCTACACCATTCATCTGTCGATCCGCGATGAAAGCGCCGCAACCTACTCGCTTCGCGGCTTCGGGCTTTACCTCAGCGATGGCACGCTGTTCGGCCTCTATGGCGGTGGCGATGCCCTGATTATGGAGAAGGCCGCTGGTTCCATCCTGCTGCTGGCCGTGGATATAAATTTCAGCCAGAGCGATGCGACCTCGATCAGTTTCGGCGATACCAACTTTATCGACCCGCCCGCCACGACCGAGGTGCAGGGTATTGTCGAACTGGCGACCGAGGCCGAGGCCACCACCGGAACCGACGCCAGACGCGCCGTTACCCCGAAGGGCATGCTGGCGGCGGTTACCAAGTGGCTCGATGACCGCTTTGGGATCGGTGCGCCATCGGTCTTCATCAAGGGGCTGTTGGTCAAGACTGGCGCGGCGGATGTGCTGACGGCGCTGGGTATCAAATCCGCAGCCTTGCAGGAAACCGCCGCCTTTGCCGCCGCCAGCCATAAGCACGCCATTTCTGATGTGACGAACCTTCAGGCATCGCTCGACGCTAAGCTCACCGCGACCAGCTACACCGCCGCCGATGTGCTGGCGAAGCTGCAAGGTGTTGATGGTTCCGGTTCGGGCATGGATGCCGACATGCTGGATGGATACCACGCCGCCAGTTTCCTGCGGGCCACCGGAACATGGATGAACGGGTTCGACACCTACGGCTATGCCTATGCCTTTGGCTATAACGCCAATGGGGGTGACATCACCTTTATGACGAAAAATGGCGCACTCAGCGTGATGGCTGATGGCGATTATTTCGCCGGTGAAGGCGGTGGGTTCTACTCCGGTGGTCCAACAACACGAATCGGCTTCTATAACAATGGCGGCAGTGCGCATTTTGATTGTCCGATCTGGGCAACCAGCGGCACCATTAATGGGAACCTGACCGTCAATGCGACTGCTGGCGGAATTACTGTTAATGGCAGCAGTAACGACAGCGTTGGCATCAAGCTCATCAACAGCAACTATGCCGCCGGGAATTACTGGCATATCTGCAATGACTCGCAAGGCGGTCTGACGTTCAACAAAAACGGCACGGATTATTTCTTTGTCGGACGTGGTGGCAGTACGCTTGCCTATTTCGGGACACCGCTTGGAGCAACACGCATGTACGCCGGTTGGGACAGCGGGGTGGATGGCTCCCTTAGCTGTGCCAATTGGTTCCGCTCGTCAGGCAATACCGGCTGGTATAATGAAACGTACCAAGGCGGCTGGTATATGGCCGACACGATATGGTTACGGGCGCATAATGATAAATCCATCTACACTGGTGGACGCATGCGCGCTGATGGCGGGTTTGTCGTCACGCCTAACGAATATCCTGTTTTCCATTCGGGCAATGACGGTGCCGGTTCCGGCATGGATGCTGATACCGTAGACGGTTATCACGCATCGGACCTCACCACACGGGCCTATGCTGGCGCGCTCGACGGGACCACCCGCAGTGATGCTGCCACCGCGTGGAGCGGTGATCAGGTCCGCCAGATTACCACCGGCAATGCTCTGGTGTTGTTCCATGCCAACTGGGGCACCGGTGGCGGGCCGTTCTATGCCCAGCTCTACGTCGATGGCAGCCCGTGGCCCGGCGCGGTTTCCGAGATCGGGGCCACCGGCGGATCGGATTTTGTCATCGCCCCCTGCACCATCATGGCGGTGGTGACCGGGCTTTCCGCTGGCAACCACACTTTCGCCGTCAAACGCACCACCGGCAGCGACTTAACCCTTTATGGCGGCGGCAACCTTGTCGTGCTGCCGACAAGCTAAACCACAAGGAACCATCATGCAGACCACCATTGCCCCCTATGAAGCCGATGCCCGCACGGTCAGCGTGACGTTTGAACAGGATGGCGTCACCCATACCCGCAGCGTCAACGCCTGCTTTGATGAAGCCGGGGCCTATGACGAAGCCGCCACAGCATCCCGCGTGGCCGAGGTTGCCCTCGGTGTGGCCAATAAGATCGCCCTTGGCGTTATCACCAATGCCCCGGCGACCGACAGCGCCAAAGATGCGCCCACGGTCACGGTTGATACCGCCGCCACGGATAGCGCGGGCACCATCGAAACCGCCACCAGCACAGCGGCGACGACGTCCACAACCGCCAGCGTCTAAAAATCCCCGCAACCGGCTTCAGTTGGAGAGGCGCACTCTCCAACTGGCCTTTGATGCAACAGCCCCCGGCGCGCGGCATTGTCGGGGCATGGATAGCCCCGAACAAAGCATCAGCGATCTGATCCGCAAAGGCCGCATTCATGCGGTTACCGGCAAGCTGTGCACGGTGGAGACCGGCGATATGATCACCGGCCCGCTGCCGTGGATTACGGTTCGTGCCGGGCGCACCCGCACCTGGTCGGCGCCATCGGTGGGTGAGCAATGTTTGCTGATCTGTGCCGAAGGTGAGACCGAGAACGGCGTGGTACTGCCGGGCCTCTATTCCGATGCCTTTGATGCCCCCGAAGACAGCCCGGATCAGGATGTAACTCTCTACGCTGATGGGGCGCGCATTGCCTATGATGCCAAGGCCCACGCCCTGACCGCCACCCTGCCCGCTGGCGGCACGGCGGCGATTACCGCCCCCGGCGGGATCAAAATCACCGGACCGGTCGAGATTGATGGAACCTTAAAGGTCACCAAATCCGTCGCCGCCGATGAGGACGTTACCGCCTCCGGCATCAGCCTCAAATCGCACAAGCACAGCGCCGTCAAATCCGGGACCGATGTTTCAGGTGGCCCGCAATGACCAGCAGCATGGACCGCATCACCGGGGCCGCGTTGGAGACCACCACCGACGCCCATTTGCAGCAATCGGTCAATGACATCCTGTCGACACCATTGGCCTCGCGCATTGCCCGCCGGGAATACGGCTCTCAGCTGGCAGAGATTATCGATCAGCCCTTTGGCCCGGCCACGGTGCAAAAACTCTATGCCGCCACCGCCAGCGCCCTTACCCGGTGGGAGAAGCGGCTGAAGATCAGCCGGGTATCGCTTGCCGTCGGAGCCAGTCCCGGATCGGCGACACTCACCATCACCGGCACCCGCACCGACCGTCCGGCCAAAGCCACCACCACCCTCACCCACACCGTTTCCCGAAGCTAACAGGAGCCCAAGCCCTATGGCATTTAAACATGGCATTACAGTCACCGAAGTCAGCGACGGCAGCCGCACGCTGTCGTCGGTCTCGACCGCCATCATCGGCCTGATCGCCACCGGCCCCGATGCCGATGCGGCGACCTTCCCCTTAAACCGCCCGGCGCTCGTCACCGATATTGACACCGCCATCGGCAAAGCCGGCACATCCGGCACGCTTAAAAAAGCCCTGCAGGCCATTGCCGACGAGGCCCAGCCCATCATCGTGGTGGTCCGTGTTGAGGAAGGCACCGGCGCGGATGCCGAGGCGATCACCGCCGATCAGAGTGCCAAGGTCATCGGCACCAATGTCGATGGCAGCAAGACCGGGATGCAGGCGCTTCTGGCCGCAGAAGCCCAGCTGGGCGTCCGGCCCAAGATCCTGGGCGCGCCGGGCCTCGACACAAAGGAAGTGCTCACCGCCGCCATCGTGGTCGCCAAACGCCTGCGCGGCTTTGTCTATGGCGCGGCTGAAGGGGCCACGGTGGCCGAGGCCATCGCCTATCGCAAAGCCTTTGCCGCCCGCGAGCTGATGCTGATCTGGCCGGACTTCTTGAGCTTTGACACAGATGCCGAAGCCACCGTCACCAGCTGGGGTGTGGCCCGTGCGCTGGGCCTGCGTGCCCAGATCGACGAGAGTACCGGCCCGCACAAAACCCTGTCCAATGTCGTGGTCGATGGCGTGACCGGTCTTACAAAGGATGTGCAGTGGGATTTGCAGAACGCCGACACCGAGGCCAATTTACTGAACGCCAGCGAAGTCACCGCCCTGGTGCGCACCTCGTCGGGGTTCCGGTTCTGGGGCAACCGCTCCTGTGATGACACCGGCGTTTATGTGTTCGAAAGCACTGTGCGGGTGGCGCAGTTGGTGGCCGACACCGTGGGCCTTGGCATGGAATGGGCGATGGATAAGCCGCTCACCCCCGCCCTGGTCAAGGATATCGTCGAGACCATCAACGGCTACCTCAACAGCCTTAAAACACAAGGGATCATCTTAGGGGGGAAGTGCTGGTACAGCGCCACGGGTAAC
>JBAVPS010000558.1:0-2290 GCA_049693315.1 Rhizomicrobium sp.
GGTCAATGACGAGCCAGTCGATGCCCTGTCGATGATCGTGCATAAGGGCCGCGCGGAATCGCGCGGTCGCTCGATGTGCGAAAAACTCAAAGACCTTATTCCGCGCCACCTGTTCAAGATTCCGATTCAGGCGGCCATCGGTGGCAAGGTCATTGCCCGCGAAACCCTGTCGGCCCTGCGCAAGGACGTGACCGCCAAATGTTATGGCGGCGATATCAGCCGTAAGCGCAAGCTGCTCGATAAGCAGAAAGAGGGCAAGAAGAAGATGCGCCAGTTCGGCCGGGTCGAGATTCCGCAGGAAGCCTTCATTGCCGCCCTGAAAATGGACGACGACTGAGCGGCCCGCCCCGTACCTTAAAAGCAAAAACCCCGCACCGGGCAGCCGGTGCGGGGTTCGCTGTTTTCAGGGTAAGCGTTTAAGCTTACTCGGCCGCCTTGGCGACAATCGCGGCATTCTTCATGACGCGTTCATCGACATAGGATTCGTACTTCTTGAAGTTCTTGACGAACATCCCGGCCAGTTTTTTCGACATCGCATCATAGGCGTCTTTGTCCGCCCAGGTGTTGCGCGGGTTGAGCACCGAAGCGTCGACACCGGCCACGGCAACCGGAACGCGGAAGCCGAAGACGGGGTCAATGCGGAACTCAGCCTTGGCGAGCGAGCCGTCGAGCGCGGCATTGAGCAGCGTACGGGTCAGCTTGATCGCCATGCGCTTGCCGCCGGCCGAAACCGGGCCGCCCGACCAGCCGGTGTTCACCAGCCAGCAGTCGCAATGGTACTTGTCCTTCAGGGCGCGTAAGAGATTGCCATACACCGACGGGTGGCGCGGCATGAACGGGGCGCCGAAGCAGGTCGAGAAGGTTGGTTCCGGCTCGGTCACACCCTTTTCCGTGCCGGCCAGCTTCGCGGTGAAGCCCGACAGGAAGTGATACATCATCTGGCTCGGTGACAGCTTGGCGATCGGCGGCAGTACGCCGAAAGCATCCGCGGTCAGCATGATGATGTTGGTCGGATGCGGCGCACGACCGCTATCCGAAGCGTTGTCGATGAAGTCGATCGGATAGGCCGCACGGGTGTTTTCCGTGTAGCGGTCATCATCGAGGTCCAGTTCGCGCGTCACCGGATCGCACACCACATTCTCCAGCACGGTGCCGAAGCGTTTGGTGGTCGAATAGATTTCCGGTTCTGCTTCTGCCGACAGCTTGATCACCTTGGCATAGCAACCGCCTTCAAAGTTGAAGACGCCCGCTTCGCTCCAGCCATGCTCGTCGTCCCCGATCAGGGTGCGGCTGGCATCGGCCGACAGTGTGGTCTTGCCGGTGCCCGACAGACCGAAGAAGATCGCCGACTGGCCTTCGGGGCCGACATTGGCCGAGCAATGCATCGGCATGACGCCCTTAAGCGGCAGGAAATAGTTCAGGATCGTGAAGACCGACTTCTTCATTTCACCGGCATAGGAGGTGCCGCCGATCAGAACCCGCTTCTTGGTCAGATCAACGCAGATCACCGTGCCGGTCTTGGTGCCGTGCTTGGCCGGGTCGGCCTGGAAGTTTGCCAGGTCGATGATGGTGAATTCCGGCGTGAAGCCTTTGAGCTGTTCCGCCGTCGGGCGGATCAGCAGGTTGTCGATGAACAGGTTGTGCCAGGCATATTCGGTCACAACGCGCACCGGCAGGCGATAGGTCAGGTCAGCGCCACCGAACAGATCGCGGGCAAAAAGTTCTTTGCCCTCGGCATAGGCGAGCATGTCCTGATAGAGCAGCTCCCCCTGTTCCGGCGTGATCGACTTGTTGTTATCCCACCAGATTTCCTTTTCGTTGTTCGCATCGCGAACAAAGAATTTGTCGTTGGCGGAACGGCCAGTATGTTTGCCAGTCAGAACGACGAAGCCGCCGTCTTTGGCCAAATGGCCCTCTCCGCGCTTGATCGCCTCTTCAACGAGCACAGACGGTTTAAGGTTCCAGTTCACAGTCTTGAGGTTACGAAACCCAAGCGTTTCCAATCCAAAAGCGTTAGTCAAATTATCCTCGTTTTTTTTGTGTTGACCCACGCATAGGTTTAGCGCTTCCGCGGCAGACTGCAAACTGCGACTTTTTTGCGGCAAAGCGTGAATTTTTCTTACGCGAGGACTTAAGCTTTTGTTCCAATATATTTTCCATCAAAAGTAGATGGTGGTGAATGGGGTGTGTTCTCGTGAATGCGGGGCGCGACTTTCCGTCGCTCATCCCCGGTTGTGTTTTGTGGCCCCAGCGCTTGGCCTGATCGTTTTCTCTCTGCTAGGCGTACAGT
>JBAVPS010000559.1:0-4166 GCA_049693315.1 Rhizomicrobium sp.
CAACAGCACCGCAAACCCACGCAGTGGTGGCAAGGCCCCGGCCAGCCATGTGGCCAGCACCAGCCCGGTCCAGACAGCGATGCTGCCCTGAAAGAACCCCACGATAAAAACGGCGGTAACACTCCACATCAACGCCTGACGCCAGCGTGGCAAACGGATGTCGGTCATGATGGGAACCCTTTTAAAACACCTGCCATCTACCAGCACGATACGGAACCGCTTGGCAAGCTATCCAGCGCATCAGCATTGCGGCGCGCCCAGTCGTATAACAGTTCAACGGCCTCGACCAAACGCAGGCCCAGCGATACCGACCTTGGCCGCCCGATCGAGGTCGTCACCGATATGAGCAAAAGCCGTGCGCTTGGCTTCACCGGCTATCAGACAACCGACCTCGCCTTCTTCGATCTGTTCACACAGCTGCGCCACGACCGGCTTATTCCGTAACCAGATAACAACTTTAGGATGCATTGCCGCAGGGGGGGGGTACACTTTAGGGCGGCCGAAAGCTGAAGGGTTCCGGGCCAATGGCTGGCCGCTTTTTTCTACGGGAACGTCCGCACAGTTTCGATAAGCAAAACAGGCGGCGATTAAGAATTTTATCTTGCCCTATTGACCCCGCAAAATGTCTGAGTAATCGTTCGGAGCACGTCGAGCGTGTAACCGGATGCGTAAAAGGGCTGCAGGGGGTCGCAACGCCTATCGAGAACGCATGTGACGGATCAACAGCCCCAAAACAAACACACGATACATAGGGAACGTTATGGAAACGAAAAAGGAATTTATGCGGGGTTCTGCGCTCGCACTTGTACTGATTGGTGGCACGCTGGTGGTGTCGGCACAGGCAGCCGAATCTAACCTCAAACGGCCATCTGCAACCTGTGATATTTACGCAAGCGCTGGCACACCCTGTGCCGCCGCACACAGCACGACACGCGCACTTTACGCCGCATATAACGGCCCGCTCTATCAGATCTTACGCACATCGGATGGCAAAACGCTGGATATTGGCGTGGTGCAACCATCTGCACAGGATGGTGGCGGTTATGCCGATGCCGCAGCCCAGGATCGCTTCTGCGCGGATACATACTGTTCTATTTCCATTCTGTATGACCAGTCCGACAAGCATAATGACTTAAAACAGCCCCCGCGCGGTGGGTTTGATGGTCCGGCCTTAGGTGGTTTCAATAACCTGCCGCTGGCCGATATGGCCCCCGTCACGGTGATGGGGCACAAAGCCTATGGCGTTTTCATCGCGCCGGGCATGGGGCTGCGCCTCAACGATGCCAAAGGTACCGCCGTCGACGATCAGGCTGAAGGCCTCTACTGGGTTATCAATGGCCAGCATTTCAACAATGGCTGCTGCTTTGATTACGGCAATGGCGAGATCGACAGCCGTGACGATGGCAACGGCACGATGGAAACGCTGTATTTTGGAAATTCCTCCGGCTGGATACACGGGGTTTTGCCCGGTCCCTGGATTATGACCGATCAGGAAAACAATCTGGTCGGCTGCGTCAATGATGATAAATCTCAGCTTTGCCCGGATCTTCCGGCGATTAAATGGCGTTTTGCCACCGCAACGGCCAAGGGGGAACCGCGCCACTGGGCGATGACGATCGGCGATGCCCAGAATGGGCCGCTGAAGGTGACCTATGACGGTAAGCGTGTCGACGGGACCTATGATCCGATGCGCAAACAAGGTGCCATCCTGCTCGGCAATGGTGGCGACAACAGCAACGGCTCGCAGGGGACCTTCTACGAGGGCGCAATCACGGCCGCAGGAACCTATCCGTCGAATGCGGCCGAACAGGCTGTTCAGGCCAATATTGTTGCCGCGGGATATGACCTGCCATTGGTTAGCCTGTCCCCCACAGGGGTGGAAAAAACACCCACAGGTCTGCAAACATTCTCTCCCGGAAGCTCACAGAAAACCACTGTCACCTTCACCAATGTCACCGGCAAACCCGTATCCCACGTCAAATTCGGTATTTCTGTACCAAAGGGCTGGAACGCCACCGTGTACGGTAAAAACGCAAAGGTTCTGGAGATCAAAGAAACCGTGGCCCCCGGGGCCAGCATCCAGACAGGCTTCACGATTACGTCCGGAAAAACGCCGTTTAATGGGGATATTGTTGCGAATGTATCCTGGCTGCAGGGCAAGGACATACGTAATGCGACCGCAACAGAAAAGGTTCGCAATACCAGCCCGATCAAGATCAACGAATTCCGGGTCAGCGACGGCAGCAGTAACGCAACCAACGGCTATATAGAACTTTATAACGCCTCGAATAAAACAGCCGACATTTCCGGCTGGTCTGTGACCGAGCATGCGGGCGGGGATGCCATTTTCTCCAGCATAACGCTTCCAGCCGGCACAAAATTATCACCGCATGGATTCTATTTGCTGGGGTTAGCAAATTCCGGGCTGGTCGTTCCTGCGGCGGCACGTGACACCACCATCTATGTACGCAGCACGGATGGCATAAAAGTTGGCGACACAATCACCGTTGGTGACGGTGCCCAGGCCGAGACACGCAAAATCACCAGCATTGGAACCGCCGCGAGTGGTGCAACCACCGTATGGCAGCCGGCAGAAACGCCGGAACTGACAATTCCGGCAGGGTCAGACACCGTTCCGGTGACGGATGTCACGGGTTTCCATGTCGGGGAAAAGGTCGCATTGGGCTATGGCGCCGTATATCCGGTAACCGGCAGAGATATTGAAAAATATGAAGTAGCAACGGTCACGCAAGTCGGCAAAGCTGGCACGCAAGGCTATCTGGAAGCCAATGCGGCAGCAGGGGCGACCAATATCCAAACAACCGACATTCAAAACATCTCCGCTGGCGACCAGATCCGTCTGGATATCGACAGCAAAGGGCATGGTATTGAAACCGTCACCGTCAAAAGCGTCGGCACCCCCGCCTTGCGTAGCTATGTGGCGAGCGATACCAGGCCGGATGCAAACGAAATTGAAGTTGGTAACGCGCGCAATTGGTGGGGTGGCCCCAAACTGAACTACAGCGTTGGCGGCCAACTGATTGTCGGAACACCCGGCAATATGCAAACCGTCACCATCACAAAGATCGAGCCGAAAGATAAAACCGTTCTGCTGCAATTTAAGCCTGCTTTATCCGCATCACATATTCGTGGCGAGGACATTGTAGAACTTGGCAGCGGAATAGAACTGACTGCACCGCTGCGTTTCAGCCATGCTGCCAACCTGCCCTTCAGCGCGCGCGGCACGGGAATTCGTTTTACCCCGGCCAGTCAGTTTGCCCATTCGGCGAACGAGCCCGTCAGGGCACTGGGAACCGGAATTACGCTTGACGCCCCTTTGACGCATAACCATCTGGTTGATGCGGTCGTGCGGGATGCTGCTGTGACATCCGCAGGGTATCAGGGCACCAGCAAACCGAACCAGTGGTTCGGCGGCCCGGCCTTGTCGATAAACTCCGGCAGCATGGTGCTGCGCGATGCCCATAACAATGTCGCAGACAGCTTAAATTATGGCCATTACGCCAACAATGGTAACACGGTTGATCCGTGGGCCGCTGAAGGATATCAGGCCATATCGGGAGAAGGTAAAAGTGGTTGTTTCGTTGTTACCCCCGGCTCTCCGATCAGCTTCCCGCCACTGACGACCATCCAGGGCAATGTCAGTGCGGGGCGCCTGCCAGACGGCGTGGATACAGATAGCAACTGCAACGATTTTCATGTGCCTGCCACGATGCAATTGCTTGCCGATACAGCTGTCGGGGCAAAAAACATCAAGGTTTCAGACACGCATGGCTTCCATGCCGGGCAAACGGTCATTCTTGATGATGGCGCTGCGCAGGAAATCGCGAAAATTGCAGTGGTTGGCTCCGCAGGGGCAGCGAAGACGCGCCTTGCCATCGAGGCCGGGAAAAACACCCTGCCGGTTTCCGACAACAGAAGCTTTAACGACGGCGATGAGATCACCATCGGTCAGGGTACGGATTACGAGACCGCAGTTATCGCCAAACGCAGCCATGGACCAGACGGAGAAGAATTAATACTCCGCACACCGCTGAAGGTATCCCATAACGTCGGTACACAAATCTCAGGTACCGGGATCACACTGGAAAAACCACTTGGGAAACCGCACGCAAAGACCATCATGGTCATCAGCGATATGCCAACAC
>JBAVPS010000560.1:0-2873 GCA_049693315.1 Rhizomicrobium sp.
TGTCAGTACTGTGGCAGCGTATACGCGTACGGCCTGTTCTCATCAGCTGGGTAGCACCACACACCGTTTTTTGCGACTTACCATGTGCACTCACTCTGCATGCACATGGTGCAGTACTCCTCCTCAAAATCATTTCTGCGTTCTGCAACATACGACAGCACTTGCTGTCGTATAGCCGGATCATATGTTTCTTTGACATCAATGACCGGGGCAGGCTGCGACAGAAATTTTGAGATGGGAGTGACCGATACATACTGTTATCGGTCGATAATCTTGCAGAGAAAATTTAATCTAAAGGACTGTAAAATGGAAAAGTTCAATATTTATGGGCAGGTTATTGATACGCCGGAAGCTTCGGCCAAAGCAATTGTTTCGGTAACCCTTTCCGATACTGCGGATCTGCCCGGCGGTATCTGCCGCGGTTTGCTGGTCGGCACCGCTGGCACTGCCAATCTCGTTGATGCGTCGGATAACGAGGTGTCCAGCTTGCCGCTGCAGGTTGGCTACAATCCGATTCAGGTGAAACGGATCAAGACCGGTGGCACCGCGGCCAATATTTGGGCGCTGTATTGATATGTATGGCGGTATGAACCTGAAATACGGTCTGTCGCTGAGACCGTATGGTAACAGTAGCGATACATACTTGGACAAAGTGACCGTCCTTTACGGCTTTGAGGATACGGATCTATCCTCAGGCGTGAATAATGAAGGCTCGCTTGCTGACGGCACGGTTACGGATAGTGGTGTTGCTGTCACTACCTCCGCACACTATGCCGGTTCGCAGTGCGCAGCTTTTAATCAGAACGGTACCAATAAAGGAATTCTTGTTGGCACCGTCGCAGATGTACTCGGAAGTGGGGATTATACTGTTGAAGGCTGGATAAAAGATCCTGGCGGTAATCGTTTTATGATTTTCTCTTCCGGTACCAGTAATAGTTCTCGTTTTAATTTGCTTGGGACTGCTAAGCTTGGTATTGCGCTTACTGAGGCTGCGGCAGTTGAGCCTGCGTCAGATGCGAATGTATGGACCGCAGATGAATGGTTCCATTTTGCGTTCGTCTATGTCGCGAGCACAACGACCTGGTGTGCTTATGTTGATGGCACTTTAGTGCTTTCTAAAACATATACTGCACCAAGCTCTGGTAATGTATATTTGGGTCAGGATTTTGCGTCAGATACGATCGCGGGCCCCGAATATCTTGACGAGGTCCGCATTACCAAGGTGGCGCGTTACAGCGGTGCCAGTTTCGCCGTGCCGGATGCGCCATTCCCGAGAAGCGGTAGTTAGTCCTGATCTTCGGGCCTCTCAAGCGTTTCTTAATAGTTGTACGGCATGGGCATAGCCTGTGTTTCAAATGCTTAATACCTTCTCCGGCTAATAAGTCGGAGGAGGGTTAGCTGATGACCTGCGGTCATCGTGTATGGATTATGCCCACTATGCCTGATGTTGCGATACGGTAATGGCTCTGCAGACACTGTCCTGCCGTCTCGGCACGTTTAACACCAAGCGTGTTACGCCGATGCCAAAGCAGGCTGATCCTTACTACTCCTGCGCTGAGCATGTTGCATGGCGCGATGCCGTCATCGCTCGTGCGGGTGGTCGATGCGAGTATGTCGATGCGTCTGGTGTGCGGTGCACTAAATCCCAGCCGCGTTATCGGATGTTCGCTGACCATATCGTCGAGCGCCGGGATGGTGGTGACCAGACCGCGTTGTCCAACGGCCAATGCCTGTGCGGTGCGCATCACACGCTCAAGACGGCACAGGAACGCGCCCATCGTGCGTTTGAAAGATAATTTCAAAATATAATCAAAGATAGGGTAGGCCGGTTTAAATTTTCCCGGCCTATCAGCGGCTAACCGCACATGGTCTCATTTGGAGATTTTTTTTGCTGTTTGATTTTTCGAATTCAAACGAGGTCATCTGATGCCGCGCGGTGGGGCCCGGCCTGGAGCCGGCAGAAAAAAGGCAAACGGAAAAAAATCCTTTCCTGCAAAGAAGATTGAGCGCGCCGAAAAGGTTCTCGCTTCAACAAAGCAGGATAGTCAACAATTCGATACGGCGCTTGAGTATCTCCGGTCGGTTTGGAATGACACCGACGAGGATACCAAGTTCAAGATTCAGGCCGCTACGGCCGCGCTGCCATATCAAAGCCAGAAGCTGGCCGAAGACCGCCTCGGCAAAAAGGATATGGCGCGCCAGAACGCAAAGAATGCGGTGAGCGGTGGCAGCAAATTCGCGCCGCGGCCACCGCCCAAACTGGTTGCTGATCATGGCAGCCTGATTGGCAAACGATAATGGACTGGACCACATCGTGCCCTGACTGGCGCCGTCGGATCATCAGCGGGGAATCCCTGGTTCCGGTTAAGCCGCTGTTTCCGGCCGAGGCCGAGGCAGCGCTGGAGGTCTTTAAATCGCTGAAAGCGATCGATGTGCCGCAAGTGCCGGATGAAGATGGCCTGCGGTTTCAGACGCTGGGCGAGATCTGCCGCCCGTGGGTGTTTGATTTCGTCGCGGCGATCTTCGGGGCCTATGATGCGGAAAGTGGTCGCCGACTGATCAACGAGTTTTTGCTGCTGATCAGCAAGAAGAACGGCAAGTCGACCATCGCCGCCGGCATCATGGTGACGGCGCTTATTCTGAACTGGCGCTATTCGGCCGAGCTGACCATTCTGGCGCCCACCATCGAGGTGGCAAAGAACAGTGCCGACCCGGCCATGGGGATGGTGCAGCACGATCCGGAAATCTTCGATATCCTGAAGCCCATCCCGCATTTAAAGGCGATCGAGCACCGCACCTCAGGCTCGGTTTTAAAAATCGTTGCGGCGGATTCTGAAACCGTAGCCGGCGGCAAGTCCAGCTTTGTTCTGATT
>JBAVPS010000561.1:0-7824 GCA_049693315.1 Rhizomicrobium sp.
GGCCACCAACGGGTCCAAGGAATGGGCGGCGGAAATGACCGAGCTGTTGAAGACCAGCCCGTATGGTGCCAAGGGTCAGGTCTGGCCCGGCAAGGATCTGTGGGCGATGCGTTCGTTACTCGCCACCGAGCCATCCGATTTCGTCATCGGCAGTTCCTACGGCAAGTTCTTCGAGAAAGATCTGGGCATTCCGCTGATCCGCCTGACCTTCCCGATTTTTGACCGTCATCACCATCACCGTTTCCCGACCTGGGGGTATCAGGGGGCTTTACGCGTTCTTGTCACCATCCTCGACAAGATCCTCGACAAGCTCGACGCCGACACGATGGAGGCGGGTATTTCCTTCGATCTGGTGCGTTAAACCACGAAATGGGGCGGCATGCGTAAAGAACAGCTACAGGCGCTTTTTAATGAACCCGGCTGCGATAAAAACCAGTCGAAAAGCGATAAAGTCCGCAAAGCGGGTTGTGCCGGGCAATTAAAGCCCGGTGCCACCGCCGGTGGCTGTGCCTTTGACGGGGCCAAGATTGTTCTGCAACCGATTACGGATGCCGCCCATCTCGTCCACGGCCCGATCCCCTGCGAAGGCAACAGCTGGGATAGCCGTAATGTTCATTCCTCCGGTCCGCAAACCTATCGCACCGGATTTACCACCGATGTCGGCGAACTCGACATTGTTTATGGTGGTGAGAAAAAACTCTATCATGCCATTAAAGAGATCGCCGAACGGTTCGACCCGCCGGCGATTTTTGTCTATCAGACCTGTGTTACCGCCATTATCGGCGATGATATTGTCAAAGTCTGTAAGGTCGCGCGCGAGCGCCTGAACAAACCGGTCATTCCGGTGGTCGCCCCCGGCTTTGTCGGCAAGAAAAACCTCGGAACCAAGCTGGCCGGTGAAACCCTGCTCGAATATGTCATCGGGACTGAGGAGCCGGACGATATCGGCCCCACCGACATCAATCTGATCGGCGAATATAATGTCGCCGGTGAATATAACCAGATTAGGCCGCTGTTTGATCGCATCGGCATTCGTGTGCGCGCCTCGATCACCGGGGATGCCCGCTATCACGATATTACCAAGGCCCATCGCGCCCGCGTCAACATGATGGTGTGCAGTCAGGCCCTGATGAATCTTGCCCGCAAGATGCAGGAACGCTGGGATATCCCCTATTTCGAGGGATCATTCTATGGCATTGGCGAAACCAGCACGGCGCTGCGCCGCATTACCCACATGCTGGTCGAACGCGGTGCCGACCCTGCGCTGATCGATCGGGCCGAGGCCGTCATTGCCGAAGAAGAAGCCAAAGCCTATGCCCACCTTGCCCCGTTTCGCGAACGTGTCGCAGGCAAGCGGGTGCTGCTCTACACCGGCGGGGTCAAAACCTGGTCGGTGGCATCAGCCTTGCAAGAAGCCGGAATGGTTGTCATCGGGTCCTCTATGCGCAAAGCGACAGAAGACGATAAAATTCGCGCCCGCGCCATCCTTGGCGAGGGTAGCCCGCTCTATGGCACCATTCCGCAGCGCGAAATGTTTCGCATGCTGAAAGAAGGTCAGGCCGACATTCTGCTTTCGGGTGGGCGGACACAGTTCATTGCCTTAAAAGCCAAGCTGCCCTGGCTGGATATCAACCAGGAACGTCATCACCCCTATGCCGGCTATGATGGCGCGGTCACGCTGATCGAAAATATCGACCGCGCCATTGGCAATCCGATCTGGGCGCAAATTCGCACCAAGGCACCGTGGGAGACGTAAGATGGACAATGCCGCACCGCCACGCAAAGCGTGCACCGTCAACCCACTCAAACTGAGCCGACCGCTGGGCGGCATCATGGCCTTTCTGGGGCTGGATGGTTCGGTTCCGGTGATCCATGGCGCGCAGGGCTGTACCGCCTTTGGTCTGGTCCTGCTGGTCAAACATTTTCGTGAATCGATCCCGTTTCAAAGCACGGCGATGAGCGAGGTCAGCACGATTTTAGGCGGTGGTGACAATCTGGAACAGGCCATTCTTAATATTGCCGAACGCAGCCATCCCAAGGTTATCGGCATCTGTTCCAACGGTCTGATCGAAACCCGCGGTGAAGACATCGACGGTGATCTTAAACGCATACAAAGCCGCCACCCCGAACTGGCCGATACCGCGCTGATCCATGCCGCCACGCCGGATTACAAAGGCGCGTTTCAGGATGGCTGGTCCGATGCACTGACCGCCATTGTTAAAAAGCTGGTTACCCCCAGCACCAAACACCATTCCCGCCAGATCAACATTCTGGCTGGCAGCCATCTGACCGCCGCCGATATCGAAGACATCCGCGAATGTGTGGCCGCCTTCGGGCTGGAGCCGCTGGTGCTGCCCGATATTTCCGGCTCGCTCGATGGCCATCTCACCGACGATTTTACCGGCACCACCAATGGTGGCACCCGGGTCGAGGAAATCCGGCGCATGGGGGCCTCAATCGCCACGCTGGCAATTGGCGAACAGGTGCGCGAGGCCGCTAATCTGCTGGAAACCCGCTGCCATATCCCGTCTTATATGTTCCCGCGCCTGACCGGGCTGTTGCCCTGCGATGAATTTGTCGCCACGCTGTCACGGCTGTCGGCAAGGCCGGTGCCATCACGCATTCGCCGCCGCCGCAGTCAGCTGCTGGACGCCATGCTCGACGGGCATTTCTATTTTGGCGGTAAAAAAGTGGCGATTGCAGCTGAGCCGGATCTGCTTTTCGCCTACAGCCAGTTCCTCAATGAAATGGGCGCAAAAATTACCTGTGCGGTGACCACCACCACTTCGCCCATTCTGGATAACATTCCCGCTGATCATGTCATCATCGGTGATCTTGATGACATCGAATGTAACGGGGCCGGCAGCGATCTGTTGATTTCCAATTCACAAGCCCGCCGTACCGCCGCCCGCATGGGCATCCCCCTGATCGCCGTGGGCATGCCGCTGTTTGACCGGCTGGGGGCTGCCCACCGGCTTTCGGTGGGCTATCGCGGCACCCGTAATCAGATCTTCGACATTGCCAACCAGTTTATCGCACAAGATTCCAATCGGGAATCCGAACACCAACCCCACACCGCGCCAGGAGGTTCCCATGCGGCGATTGCAGCTCATTGATCCGGCGGCAGACAACAGCGTCAGTGATGGTACCAGCGAAGGTGCCATTGCGGGCGGGCTTAAGATTGCCTTTGCCACCACCGATATGCACCGTGTCGATGCCCATTTCGGCAGTGCCCCGGTTTTGATGATCTATGAAATCGGACTTGAAAAACACCGCCTGCTCGAGGCCATCGCCTTTGACGAGCGCTGCGATGAAGATGGTGGTCATGCCGATGAAAATGAAGACCGGATTGAGGCCAAAGTTCAGGCCCTGAGCGGCACCGTCATGCTGTTTGTCTGCGCCATTGGCGGCGGCGCGGCGGCGCGGGTGGTCAACAACCGGATCTATCCGATCAAGTTACCGGCACCGGAATCGATTGCCTCGGTCATTGCGCGGGTTCAGGGCATGTTACGCGGCTCGCCACCGCCCTGGCTGCGCAAGCTGCTGGCACCGAAGCCGGAAAATCAGTTGGATTTTGTCGAGGATTAAAAGTGCCATGGCGCTCACTGAAACAGAGACGCATTGCCAGCCTTTCGTAAAAGCGTTGGTTGCCCAGATCCGCGCCCGCGATAGCTATGGCGTGTGGGATGGTAAGGATGATGCCGAATTGTTGGAACCATTCCTGATCGATAAGGAAAAGGCCAGGCTGATCCCGATTATCGGCGATCCCGATCCCGATACGCTGGACCGGGTCGAGCAATTTTACAGTGCCGTCGGGCTCAGTGTCGAACAGCATTGCGGCAAGGTTGCCGCACCGATCATGCAGATAACGCCGGAAGGCTTCGGCCGCATGGTACTGACCTGCGGGCGGCTGGTGGTGATCAACAAGGTTCTGCGCGATATTCACCGCTTTGGCTTTGCCAGCCCCGAAGCGCTGGCCAATGCCGGCAACACCCTGATTGCCGAAGCGCTGGACTGGATCGGGCGCTACCCTGCCCTGACCGACGCATAACCCAAAAATGTAATTACCGGTTCCGGAAATTACAGACGACGAAGAATTACCGACAGCGAACAATCACTGACAAGGAAGGAAGTGTCATGTCTGATCATCCCAGCTTTACCCGCGGCGGCGCCCCCTGGGAACCGGTTTACCTTCTGGCCATTAACGGCGAGACCTGCCTGGGCTGCGGCCGCTGCTTTAAGGTTTGTGGCCGTGACGTTCTGGCCATGCAGGCGCTCGACGAAGATGGCGAGGTCACCGAAGAAGAAGGCGAAGCCGAACGCTTTGTCATGACCATCGCCCATGCGGAGGACTGCATCGGCTGCGGGGCCTGCGCCCGGGTCTGTTCAAAAAACTGCCAGACCCATGGTGCGGCGGCTTAAGAATATTACCGCAGAAACCCACATCGTTTACATTGCGACAAACCCGACATCCTGCATGTCGGGTTTGTCGTTTTCTGCCAACACATAGCGATAAAAACCTATATGCCAGCCAGTAACGTGGTTGGCATGCCCCTTGCGTACAGCAAACTGTGTGATTGCTAACAGCGAGGTACAAACGTGCTGGAAGTGACGCAAACGGCAACCGAGGCCATTCGCGGCGTTATCGCTGAAGCAGGTCCCGATATTGTTGGTTTACGTATTGCCGTGGCAAGCGGGGGCTGCGCCGGGATCCGCTATGATATGTTTCTTGATAGCGCGGCGCAGGAAGGCGACGATGTTCTGATGCTGAACGGCGTCACGCTGCTGGTCGATAGCGACAGCATGCGCCTTCTGGAAGGCACCACCATTGATTTCCGGGATGTCCCCGAGGCCGGATTTGTTTTCGACAATCCCAACGCCCAGGGGCTGTGTAGCTGCTCAGGCGGCAGTTGCGGCGATGATGCCGCCAGTGGAGGATGGCAATGACCGATCAAAGTGTTATCGAAACCTGTGATGCCGTACCGGCCAATGCGGCAGGTATCGCGGCAGCTATGCTGGAAACACCGGCAAGCACCCCCACGCAGACAGCCCCCACTCTGGCCGAGCAGGTTACCAAAGCACTGGAGGAATTGCGCCCCCATCTGCAACGCGATGGCGGCGATATCGAACTGGTTGAAATCGATGGCGATATCGTTGTGGTCGACATGAAGGGTTCCTGCGTCGGCTGCGCGCTATCGTCGGTCACTCTGGCCGGGGTCCGCAAAAAGTTAATTGATGCCGTTGGCCGCCCATCCTTACGGGTGGTACCGAAAGCCGCAATTGTCTCCATCCGCCGCATGAGGGCAGAAGCCTGATGCAAGCCCGGATCGCCATAACCGACACCACCTTGCGCGATGGCGAACAAACCGCTGGCGTTGCCTTTCGGCGCGAGGAAAAACTGGCGATTGCCCGGGCGCTGGATGCGGCGGGGGTGGACGAAATTGAAGTCGGTATTCCCGCCATGGGCCCTGCCGAACAAAATGATATCCGCGCCGTGCTGGCTTTGGGGCTGAAGGCAAAGGTGATCACCTGGTGCCGGATGCATCCGGATGATCTGGCGGCGGCGCTCTCCTGCGGTGCAACCTGGGTTAATCTGTCGATCCCGGTGTCCGATCAGCAGCTGGCCCATAAGCTGGAGCGGGATCGCGCCTGGGCACTGAACCAGATCGATCATATGGTGCGACAGGCCCGCGCCGCCGGTCTGACCGTTTCGGTCGGGGGCGAGGATGCCTCGCGCGCCGATCCGGCCTTTTTACTTTCTGCGGCCAAAGTGGCGGAAAAAGCCGGTGCACGTCGATTCCGCTTTGCCGACACGCTGGGCGTGCTCGACCCCTTTGCCACCAACGAACGGATCAGAAACCTCAGCGCAAACGTACGTTGCGAGATTGAAATTCACGCCCATGACGATCTTGGCCTTGCCACCGCCAACTCGCTGGCGGCGGTTCTGGGCGGGGCCAGCCATGTCAGCACCACCGTGAACGGGCTTGGTGAACGGGCCGGCAATGCCCCTTTGGAAGAAGTGGTTATGGCGCTGAAGCATCTTTATGGCCGTGAGACCAATGTTGACCCGCGTCAGCTTGCCAAAGTGTCACAGCTGGTGGCTCAGGCTTCGCACCGCCCGATCCCGATTGGTAAAAGCATCGTCGGCGACGGCATTTTCACCCACGAATCCGGTATCCATGTCCACGGCCTGTTACGTGACAAGCGCAACTACCAGAACATTGATCCGGCGGAACTGGGCCGGGAACACCGCCTGATTATCGGTAAACATTCCGGTGCCACGGCCTTGGTGCATGCCTATCACCGGCTTGGGGTCGCGGTGGACGAGGCTCAGATCCGTATTATCCTGGCCATGGTGCGCAATTTTGTCGACGACCATAAAACCCCACCACAGGATGAGGATTTGATCCGCTTCTATGCTGACTGCGTACCCCACAGGGATGCCCATAGGGACACAGGGCTGGCCGCCTACGGAGCAACACGCCAATGAATGAAATAACCCACGACCTTGCTGGATTAAGCAGTGCCGAGGATTTCCTGAAATTCCTCGACATCGGCTTTGATCCGAATATAGTGGCTGTTAACCGCCTCCACATCCTCAAACGATTCAACGTATATCTTGCTGGAATCGAGGGGCTCGATCGGTTATCTGCGACACAACGCAAGGAGCAATATCGCGCGATGCTAAGCCGCGCCTACAACGATTTTGTTGGTTCGTCGGCACTCGCGGAAAAGGTTTTTCCGGTTTTTCAGCGCGGTAAACAGGGTTTTGTCGCCTTGTCCGCACTCAGACCGGAAGCGCGCAAATAAACGGTATAGTAGTTACGACATTAGCAGTTACGAAAATTGAAGGAACGGCGTCATGACGGGACAGGAAATGATAACGGTCGATGGTAACGAGGCTTGCGCCTCGGTTGCCTATCGCATGAACGAACTGGCGGTGATCTACCCCATTACGCCGTCTTCGACCATGGGTGAACTGGCCGATCAGTGGGCTTCGGAAGGCCGCAAAAATCTCTGGGGCAGCGTGCTGAACGTGGCCGAGATGCAGTCCGAAGGCGGCGCAGCCGGTGCTGTGCATGGCGCACTGCAGGCCGGGGCGCTGGCGACGACCTTTACGGCGTCGCAGGGGCTGCTGCTGATGATCCCCAACATGTACAAGATTGCCGGTGAACTGACGCCGTTCGTCATGCATGTGACGGCGCGCACACTGGCCAGCCACGCATTGTCGATTTTCGGCGATCATTCCGACGTCATGGCCACCCGCCAGACCGGCTTTGCCATGCTGGCTTCGGGTTCCGGGCAACAGGCCCAGGATCTGGCCGCCGTGGCCCAGACCGCCAGCCTGAAATCGCGTGTTCCCTTCATGCATTTCTTCGATGGTTTCCGCACCTCGCATGAAGTTTCCAAGATTGTGCCGCTGTCGGATGATGATCTGCACGCCATGATCGACGAAGGCGACATTGTCGATGTCCGTCAGCGCGCCCTGACACCGGACCGGCCCAAGGTGCGCGGCACCGCGCAAAACCCTGATACATTCTTCCAGTCGGTTGAAGCCCGGAACGGTTTCTATGACAATCTGCCGGAAATCGTTCAGGCCGAAATGGACCGCTTTGCCAAGATCAGCGGGCGTCAGTACAAACTGTTCGATTATGTCGGCGCCCCCGATGCGGATCGCGTCATTGTTATCATCGGTTCCGGTGGGGAAACCGCCGATATGACCGCCGCCCACCTTAATGCCAAGGGTGCCAAGACCGGTGTGCTGAAAGTGCGCCTGTTCCGCCCCTTCGCGATAAAGGCGTTTGCGGCCGCCCTGCCCAAGAC
>JBAVPS010000562.1:0-3281 GCA_049693315.1 Rhizomicrobium sp.
ACCTATATCCGCACCATGGCCCACACCACCGCGGTGAACATCAGTGTTTTCTTCGGCACCACGGGTCGGCTTATTCCAACCTCAAGCGCCTGTGTCTCGGGCAGCATGGGCATTGGGTATGCCGCAGAAGCCATTCGCCTGAACAAAGCCGATGTGATGATTGCCGGTGGCGCGGAAGAATTCGATATTGCCGATGTCGGCATCTTCGACACGCTGTTTGCCACCAGTACACAGAACGACCGCCCTGAACTGACACCGCGCCCCTTTGACCGCGACCGCGATGGTCTGGTGATCGGCGAAGGGGCCTGTACCCTGATTTTGGAAGAGTATGAACACGCCAAAGCGCGTGGGGCAAAGATCGTTGCCGAGATCGTCGGCTTTGGCACCAGCACCGACGGCCGCCATATCACCCAGCCCCAGGCCGACATGATGGGCCGCGCCCTTAATCTGGCGCTGGAAGATGCCGCACTGCCGCCCGAAGCCATCGGGGTGGTCAGCCTGCACGGCACCGCAACCGATGGCGGCGACACCGCCGAATCCATCGCCACCCATGCCGTGCTGGGCACCAGGGTTCCTGCGCAGGCGCTGAAAAGTTATTTTGGCCACACGCTGGGTGCCTGTGGTTCGATGGAGGCCTGGCTTGGAATCGAGATGATGCGGGAAGGCTGGTTCTGCCCGACAGCAAATCTGATCCACCCCGATCCGAATTGCGCCGAGCTGGATCACATCATGGGCACAGCCCGCGCTTTAAACCCCGAATATCTGATGACGAACAATTTTGCCTTCGGTGGCGTCAACACCTCGATCATTCTCAGGCAGCTGTAAAATGCGCGCCTTGAGGGGCGGGCAGATGGTATCCGCCGCCCGGGTGGCAGATACCACCACCGCCTCGATCCCGGCACCGGCCTCGGTGCCGCCGCCGACCAGAAAAAGCCCCGGCAGCGGCGAACGTAAAGAGGGCCGCCAGCCACCACGCGCCGCGCCATAGATATTGCCGCCCAGCGCACCGGTATAGGCCGCAAAACTCGCTGGTGTCGCCGCCTCGCGATACACAATATGGCGGCGCAAATCCGGCATCACGGCGGTTGCCGCTGCATCGATCAGACGATCAGCAAAGGCGCGTTTGTCGGCATCATAGCCGGGGCCGCGCGTCAGCCAGGGCTGCGATGCCCCTTCAGATAACAGGCACAAAAGCGTCACCGCCGAATAGCCCGGCGATGCCAGCGTAGCATCGTGCACACCGGGATTGCCGATGCCAAATTCGAGCCCATTCTGTTTGACGAAAATGCGTTCCGGCACATCCATCACCGTCGACAGACCAAGGCTGAGCAGAAAGGCCGAAGGCCCGCGCCCCATCGCCATCAGATTGGTCCGATAATGCTTCGGCAACAGTGCCGGATCGGCAAGCTGCGTCAGCGTGGCCACCGCGTCGGCATTGGAGATGATAACCGGGGCATGAAAGATCTGGCCGTCCTTTGTTTCAACGCCAACAGCCTGCCCACACGCCGTCAGGATACGCGCCACCGGCTGGCGGCACTTCAGCGTTCCACCCCGGGCCTGAAACAGATCAGCCAGCAGATTGGCCAGTTGCTGTGCCCCGCCACCCGGATAGCAACCGCCATCGAAATAATAGCCGAACAGCGGTGCCATATCCTCGACCAGCAAAAGATGCGGATCGTCGGTGATATATTCCGACACAGTGCGCAGCATCTGCTTCAGTGGTTCCGAGGTGAAATAGGCCGCCAGCATGTCGTCAAACGGCTGCTTCATCCAGCCAAAGGCGTGCGGATGGCGCGCCGCCCAGGCCATGACCCCGGCGGCGGCGGGTGGCACCGGAACACCGCCGGTCTGATCAACCTCGGCATACATATCGTGATAGATCGCTGCCATCTCGGCAAAGAACGCACGGATATTCGCGGCTTCATCGGGAAACAGGCAGCAATAATTTTCGATGAAACGGGGCACACCCTGCGCCCCATCCAGCCACATGCCTTCTTTGCAATAGGCGTGGCGCACCGGGTGCCAGACCAGTCGGTCCAGCGCCTTCAGCTGACGAAGCAGATTGCGCAACGGCCCACGTGGCCCCAGACCGCTGATATCCTGCACACCGGAATCGAACACGAAACGCAGCTTGCGCCCATCGACCGTAACGGCCCGCTGCCAGGAAACGCAGTTGCCACCCACCGTGCGATGGGCTTCCAGCACCAGAACCCGGCAACCACGCGCCGCCAGCAGCGCCGCTGCGGACAGCCCGCCGATACCGGCACCGATAACGATAACCTGATACTGGTCAGGGTGCGGGGGCACACCATCCAGTGGAGGGACCGGCCATGGCGCAAGACGCCGCCCGGCGAGTGACGCAGAAAAATCAGTCATTGCCCCTACGCAATACAACCTCAACCGGGCAATGTACCAGCCCAGGACATCCGATATGATTGCGATTTTGAGGGAGCCGTCAGCGCCGACAAGCGACCGGCTTTAATCCCACTTATCTGCCAACCAGATAAGTGGTGGGCGCGACAGGGATTGAACCTGTGACCCCTACCATGTCAAGGTCGCGCGTTACATAAGGAAATCAGGATTTTCCTGCATTTTTACATCTGATCGAACGAGAACATTCAAGGAACAAACAGCCGTTTTAAGGGCGAGTTTTCTCAGCATTTTCCCAAGCCGTCGATCTCCATATTTGTGACCACCTAGGCCACAGGGGCACCACAGCTATCTAGGCGGAAGATCGGCCAAACGATCGGCCAAAATGAATTAAAATTGTATAATTTCCATTTAATTATGGTATGTTACAAGAAATAACAATCGGCCAAATCATGACTTTAGAGACACCTCAGCGCATTGAACCGGCTAGGCTGGAGGACACTCCAGCGGTCATAACCGACCTCGTGGCGGAGGTTGCCGCAGCATCCGCAGCTCTGGGCCATGCACTGCACCCAAGGACAGCGTCTAGCCTGGCAAATCTCGTGCGGGTTATGAACTGCTATTACAGTAACCTGATCGAGGGGCATAACACCCATCCGCGCGATATTGCCCGCGCCTTAGAAAGCGATCTGGACACCGACGAAGGTCGCCGAAACCTTCAGATTGAGGCCGTCGCTCACATTCAGGTGCAAACCAAAATCGATGCCATGGCAATGAATGGCAGCCTGCCGGAACCGGCTTCGCGTGACTTTCTCCTCTGGCTTCACCGAGAATTTTATCACAACACCCCGGAAGCCATGCTTCGCGTTGGCAGAGACGAGCACACTTTTATGATGGAAGCTGGGGAATGG
>JBAVPS010000563.1:0-2501 GCA_049693315.1 Rhizomicrobium sp.
GTTGCTGGCTGTGTGGCCTTCCATTTCATTTCCCACTCGGGAACAATGACGTTGCATTCTCTGGTGATCAGTTTTGCCAGAGGCAGATCATTGATGACGGTATGTAAATTTATTGCTGTTCCATACAATAAGCCTTTGCGGGTTGCGAGATCTTTAAGCGCTACATCACCTGTTTCACTTAAAGCCGGTCCTGCTGCCAGCGATAGCGAGCCAAGACCAAGGATGAAATTACGTCTGTCCATCATTGCACCGTTAAATGAATAATTGACGCGTGCCTCGCCCGCAATTCATCAAGGATCTTTGGTAGAAGTTGTACAGTATTCGGCAAGCCGTCATGCAGAAGGATAATTCCGCGATCAACATGATCAAGCATATTTTTAAAGCGTTTAAATGTTACGTCCGGAGGATCGTTACGCCAATCTGATGGGGTTAGGTCGACGCCCGCAACAGCAATTTTATGGCTCTGTGCCCACACCAGCAAGGCGGCGGTGTCGTGTTCATCCGGGAAGCGGAATAATCTGGGGCTGTCAGGCGGCCGTGGCTTGCCAAACTCCGCTGTTTCTACAGCTTCATATCCCCGTACAATCTCACTTATTGCTGCATCATAAGGTATTTTTTGTAGCATGGCGTGTGACCAGCTGTGGCTGCCCATGGTGTGTCCATCTGCAAATGCGTCTTTTACCAATGTCGGGTTCTGGCTTGCCCTGCGTCCGATCATAAACATTGTTGCTTTGACGCATTGGTCTCGTAATATTGCAAGAATGGCAGGTGTTGTAGAGGTGGCAGGGCCGTCATCAAACGTTAATATATATTGGTGTGGCTGCAGTGGTAATATAGGATACTGCGAATTTTTTCCAAACGTTGGCCATTCTTGTTGATGTATGGAAAGTGTGCCGGATGTCCCCAGTACGTTTGTGGATGCGCAGGGGGCTGCAGTTGCAGCCATACAGGTGAGCGCCTGCATAAATATAAGGCCAATGATTGCTTTAAATATGTGCATCATTTTTTATTTGGCTCTATTTGCATGTCATTATATTCGTTAGATTGTGATATGGGTCAAGTGGGTATTGTATGGGGGCGGTAGGCGTAACCGACTTTTACGAAAGTGCTTTGGCTACAGATGATATGCATAATATCAGTGTACTGATTTATGATTCGGCGGCGTGATTTGTGTGTTGCGTTTATAAAGATTTATTTTTCATGCTATGTATCTGAAATCTATTGTGTAGTGGGGAAAGTGTATGCGCATTGTGATGATCGGTTCGGGGTATGTCGGGCTTGTTTCTGGTGCCTGTCTGTCTGAGTTCGGCCACAGCGTCACCTGCGTTGACAAGGATGCGGGCAAGATTGATGGCTTAAAGAACGGCATCATC
This sequence comes from Rhizomicrobium sp., assembly GCA_049693315.1. GTDB lineage: Bacteria > Pseudomonadota > Alphaproteobacteria > Micropepsales > Micropepsaceae > Rhizomicrobium. The sequence continues at coordinate 1,374 of JBAVPS010000563.1, forward strand.
CCGATATTTGAGCCCGGGCTGGAGGATGTGGTGGCCGCCAATGTGCGTCAGGGCCGTCTGTCCTTCTCGACCGATCTGGCCGAAACGATACCGAACGCCGATGCGGTGTTCATTGCGGTGGGCACGCCGACACGCCGTGGCGATGGCCATGCCGATCTGTCCTATGTTTACGCGGCGGCGGAGGAACTGGCGCAGTATCTGACCGACTATACCGTGGTGGTGACCAAATCGACCGTGCCGGTGGGCACCAACCGTCAGGTGGCCGAGATTATCACCAAGGCGCGGCCTGATGCCGATTTCGACGTGGCCTCGAATCCGGAATTCCTGCGTGAAGGCTCGGCGATTGACGATTTCCGCCATCCCGACCGCGTGGTGGTTGGCTGCGAGACCGAGCGGGCCCGCACGGTGATGAAGGAAGTCTACCGCCCGCTCTACCTCAACGAAACACCGATCGTCTTCACCACACTGGAGACGGCGGAAATCATCAAATACGCCTCGAATGCCTTTCTGGCGACTAAGATCACCTTCATCAACGAGATGGCCAATCTGTGCGAGAAGGTGGGCGGCAATGTGCAGGATGTCGCCCGCGGCATGGGGCTGGACGGGCGGATCAATCCGAAGTTCCTGCATGCCGGCCCGGGCTATGGCGGTTCGTGCTTCCCCAAGGATACGCTGGCGCTGCTCAAGACGGCCCAGCAATATGGCACGCCGACCCGCATCGTCGAGGCGGTGGTGACGGTCAATGACGAGCGCAAGCGCCAGATGGGTGAGCGGATCGAGCAGGCTTTTGGCGGCCTTAAAGGCAAGACGGTGGCGATTCTGGGCCTGACCTTCAAACCCAACACCGACGACATGCGTGATGCCCCGGCCTTATCGATTGTACCGTATCTGCAGGAAAAGGGCGCTGTCATCCGCGCCTTTGACCCGGAAGGGGCCAAGGAAGCCAAGTCCCGTCTGGGGCTTGATCTGTGCGCCGATGCCTATGATGCCATGACCGGGGCGGATGGCGTGGTGATCCTGACCGAGTGGAACCAGTTCCGCGCCCTTGATCTGGACAAGGTCAAAGCCCTGCTCAGCCGCACCCTGATGATCGACCTGCGCAATATCTACCGACCGGATATGATGGCC
>JBAVPS010000564.1:0-3220 GCA_049693315.1 Rhizomicrobium sp.
GCTTTATAGAGAAGCGTTTTGGTGTGATGGAGCCCAATATTTCGCCATGGCGGCGATCGGTGTGCGGGGATCTGACCTCTGCCTTTGATTTTTCGACACCCAATGCCGCATGGGATGTGGCGATGCCGGATACTGCCGCGCTGGACCGGCAGGCGGATGCCGCCAAGCTGTTGCCTTTGCCACACCCGCCCCATGCCCCCGCGCCATTGCCGCGGCAGGAGGCCGGACAGCGCCTGACACGACCGCTGAAATATTCCCTGCTCTGCGAAGGCGTTTGTCTTGATGCGTCGCATTTCTCATTGCAGATGGAAAATACCGGCACGCGGACGGCCTGCCTGATTGTCTATGCTGACGGCAGCAAGGCGGGGCCGTGGTTCTATACGCTTGAGGAGGGGCAAAGTCTGCAGGATGTCTTGCCTGTGCAGCATAACCAGTATGTCTTCACAGTGCATGGGCCGAACGGGTTCATCCGCCACTATCGCGGCCCAGCGGTGGTGCCCACCGTTTCTGTCTCGGCCACATTCGACGTGGCTTCCGGTCAATTGGTGGTTCATCTGCAAAACCGTGGTGCCGAAGCAAAAGACCTTACCATCCGGGATTATTATTCTGCGGATGCGCCGCGCCATCGCAACCTCAACGCCGGGCAGAGTGTCGATGATCAGTGGGTTATCGAGACCAACGACCACTGGTACGATCTTGAGATTAGTGCCGGGGCCACAGTCTGGCGCTTTGCCGGCCATGGCGAGACCGGACGCGTCAGCCGCAGTGATCCGGCCCTTGGGCGCTGATCCACCGCCAATGTGTATTTTGTGTGGCTTTATAGTTGCCTGCACTTTGGGGATTTCCACCCTACACGGTGCCGCAAAGGCGGGTATTGTGTTGTTTCGTTTGTTTGAATGATAAAAACAACATTATACAACACATTTCAACATAACTTCACATCGCTGACATCAATCCACGGTACCGTTTTCAGGTCGCATCGCGGCACGGGCGAGGCAGGTGTTCTGCCCAGCCCGCAAGGGGAAATGGAGATGGTAATGAGGAAGTTTATGAACGGCGCGGCGTGGGGCGTTCTGGTTGCCGCGCTGGCACCGTTGACGCTGCAGTATGCCTTTGCTGCGGACGAAGCAGGTGTCAGCGCGGAACCGGTCGAAACCGTTGTCGTCAGTGGCTTTCGTAAATCATTGGATGAAGCGCGACTGCTTAAAAAGGAAAGCGTGATCGCATCTGACAGTATTGTCGCCGAAGACATGGCAAAATTCCCGGACCTTAATCTGGCCGAGGCCTTGCAGCGTCTGCCCGGCGTGGCGATCAATCGCGAAGCAGGCGAAGGCCGCCGCATCACATTGCGCGGCTTGGGGCCGGATTACACCCGTGTACAGCTCAATGGCATGGAAGCCATCGGCAACGTCGATTCGGCAATGGACAGCCGTGGCCAGCGCTCGCGTGACCGCGCCTTCGATTTCACTCTTTTCGCTTCTGAGCTGTTTTCCAAGGTTGAGGTCGAAAAATCCTATCAGGCATCACAAAGTGAAGGGGGGATGGCCGGCACGGTCGGCCTGTTCTCCGCCCGGCCACTGGATTACGCCCCCGGGTTAAAAGGCGCGTTGTCCTTACAGGGCGGCACGAATACGTATACGGAAGATTTTCAGCCCCGTGGCGCCGGGATGATCGGCTATAACTGGAATGATAAATTCGGCATCCTGATTTCACTGGCCTATTCCAAGCGCAAAACGCAGGAACAGGGCTATGACACTTACGGCACCGATCAGTTCAGCGCCAGTAAGCTTGGCACGATGGTCAGTACTGGTGGGATGAATATCTCAAATCTGAGTGCCGCCGATCAAAGCACGTTATTGTCTGGGGATCTGGTGTGGGCCGATGGCAACCGGCTTTCGGTCTGGGATGCCAAACAGACCCGCTTGGGTGTAACGGCGGCTCTGCAATGGCGTCCGATCGAAACCATGACCCTGTCGCTGGATCTGCTCAAAGGGCGTTTTCATACTGATCGGGATGAATACCATCTGGCGTCACGAACCCATGACACCTCAACGGTTCTTGGTAGCGCCTACCTGCAATCCGGTTACACGCACGCAGCACCAACCATCAATGCCCTGACCTATGACAGTACGGGCTTTGTCACCTATGTCGATGCCAGCGATACGGTTTTCGCCAGCGAACATCGCCGTCAGAAGAATACCAATAATTTTGAACAGGGTGTTTTCACCTTTGACTGGGCTGCTACCAGCAAGCTGACCATTGACGGCCATGTTGGCGCAGAAAATTCAACCTATAAAACGCCGATTGATGACAAGATTTATCTTGAGGCACAAGGCGGCCTGCAGGCTTATTACCCCAGCAACGGCGATTACGGCTACAACAGCTATGACTGGGATACCGCAAATCCGGATAACTGGCATATCCGTGAATTCTATTTTCGACAAAGCCATCAGGCGACATCCTTCCGCGATGGGGTTGCCAATGCCAGTTATATGCTGAGCGATATGCTGACAGTTAAAGCGGGTTACAACTACAGACGCTATAAAACCTCTGGCACAGAAGAATATAATGACGCCATGCTGCGGCCGGAATTCCGCGATGGCGAAACGGTCAACGGCCATGACGATAGTGTGACCGCCTACTATAAGGTCTTCAAAGAACAGAAGGACCATGACTGGGTGGTGGCAGACTGGAATAAGGCACTGGCCTATTACGGTCTGCAGCATACCATGATCGACAGCAGTGGAAATTATACCACCGACATCGAAAACACCTTTGGTGTTACCGAAGAAACCAACGCCCTTTACGCCCAGGCGGACTGGAACGTTCCGGTTTCCGGGATGGTGTTCCGGGGGAATTTCGGTGTCCGTGGGTATCGTTCCGGTGTTGAAAACCGTGGTCTGATGACAGACGCTGACGGCAATCTCGAATGGGATCAGGTCAACACGCACTATTCCGGTATTCTGCCTGCGCTCAATATGGTGCTGGCGGTTACGGATCATTTCCAGCTTCGCGCCTCCGCCGCGCAAAACATCAACCGCCCCAGCTTGACGTCGATGCGTATGACAGGATCGGTTGAGGAAGATAGCGGTAAATACACCGTCAGCAACGGTAACCCGAATCTGAAACCCTATCACTCCAACGATTTTAATTTTTCGGCGGAGTATTATTTCAGTGATGTTGGCATGCTTTCGGCTGGCGTCTTCCACAAGGATATTAA
>JBAVPS010000565.1:0-1810 GCA_049693315.1 Rhizomicrobium sp.
CATCACTGCGCCGTCGGAAGATGGCAATGGCGGTTTCCGCGCCATGGAAATGGCGGTCAAGCGCGCTGGTATTGCGGTGTCCGAAATCGATTACGTCAATGCCCATGGCACGTCGACCATGGCGGACTGGATCGAGGCCCGGGCAGTTGAACGGCTGCTGGGGGATGCTGCCAGCAGCGTATCGATGAGTTCGACCAAATCGGCGATCGGCCATCTGTTGGGCGCCGCCGGTGCTGTCGAAGCGGTTTTCTGCCTGTTGGCAATGCGCGATCAGATCGTGCCGCCGACAATTAATCTGGACAATCCTGAACATGAGACCCAGCTAGATCTGGTGCCTCATGTGGCCAAGAAGCGGTCGGTCCAGGTGGCAATGTCCAATTCCTTTGGCTTCGGCGGGACCAACGCCTCGCTGATTTTCAAGGCAGTGGCATAACGGCAGGGTAGGGGCAATGTTTGGGTCCGCCCCTCTCCTTTTCAGATCGGCGGATGCTGTTTAAAGGCCGATCACATGAGAAAGTTTCTCGCTCTGATCGTGGTGCTGGCGGTGGTTATCGCCGGCATCGCGCAGTGGGGCTATTCCGTCTATACCCGCCCGGGTCCGCAAGCGGCCAAGGGCAACGAGACGATTGTTACCATCAAATCCGGCATAGGCTTACGGGGAATCGCAAGGGCGTTAAAGAGCGCCGGGGTGATTACCGACGATGATGTCTTCATGGTTGGGGCGCGCCTGACCGGGCGGGCACATCTGCTCAAGGCGGGCGATTACGCCATCGCCAGTGCTGCCAGCATGAAAGTCATTGCCGATCAGATCGCCGATGGCCGGGTACTGGTTTATAAAGTAACCGTTGCCGAGGGGCTGACCAGCCAGATGGCGGTCGATATTCTCGCCGACAATCCGGCGCTGACCGGCGATAAACCCGCAACGCCGGAAGAGGGCAGTCTGCTGCCGGAAACCTATTTGTTCCAGCGCGGCACGACGCGGGCTGAAATCCTCGCCAAGATGCAAAAAGCCCAGCAGGAAGCCATCGATCAGCTGTGGGAAAACCGCGCCAAGGGGCTGCCGTTCAGAACGAAGCGCGAGGCGGTCATCATGGCCTCGGTGGTCGAGAAGGAAACCGCACTGCCTGAGGAGCGCCGTCATGTCGCATCGGTCTTCATCAACCGGCTGCGTCAGGGCATGAAGCTGCAATCCGATCCGACGATCATCTATGGCATTACCAAGGGCTATCCGCTGGGGCGCGGCATCCGCGAAAGCGAGATCAAGGGCAGCTCGCCCTATAACACCTATGTCGTGACGGGATTGCCGGCCGGGCCGATCTGTAACCCGGGGCGCGACTCACTGGCTGCGGTGCTTAATCCCGCCGATACTAGGGATTTGTATTTTGTCGCCGATGGCAGCGGCGGCCATGCCTTCGCCGCTACCATCGATGAACAGGTTCGTAATGTGCGCCGTTGGCGTAAGCTTGAGAAACAACAGGCTAAAAAATAATCCGTAAGCGGAACGAATAAGCTTTACTAAAATTGTATATACATCTTCGCATTAAGCGTGCGGCTTTGAGGGGAAGCCGCACGCTGTGCAATTAGGCCAGATCAGTTCGCCTGAAAGCGAATTGGAACTTTGATCGAGCCAGTCTTGGAACCAACCGGAATGGCATCGGCAACACAGATCGCCGCCTTGTCAAAGCCATTGCTCGGGGTTGGTGCTTCCAACACCTTGCAGTCGGTCAGCTTGCCATCGGCCGCGGTGCATTGCAGCATCACGGACGCGCTCTGCTTCGGGCTGGCAAATTTACTGACACAGGTGGAATAG
>JBAVPS010000566.1:0-1735 GCA_049693315.1 Rhizomicrobium sp.
CACCTGCCACCTCGCTCACCGTGGGGCCGCGCATGGCCAGGGCGCTGAGCAGCGCGGCGATCTGAATATCACTGGCGTTGCCGGTAAGGATAACGCCAAAGGCGGCGCTGGCATCTTCCGCCGACAGGGTTTCGCCCTTGATAACCCGCTTCAGAAATGGTGCCAGGGCATCGGCAGGGGGAGTGTCTGCTGGCGGGCTCATGCCGTGGCGACCTGATGGGCCAGCCGCAGGAAATTCTGCAGCAAGGCATGACCGTGCTCCGAAGCGATACTTTCGGGATGAAACTGTACCCCGTGCACCGGATGGCTTTTGTGCATGACGCCCATGATGACGCCATCTTCGCTGTAGGCGGTGGCCTCCAGACAATCGGGCATGCTTTCGGGGGCAATGCACAGCGAGTGATAGCGGGTGGCCTGAAAATCATTGGGCAGGCCGCGGAACACACTTTTGTCCGTATGATGAATATGGCTCATCTTGCCATGCATTGGCACCGGTGCGCGCACAACCTGGCCGCCATAGGCCTGACCGATCGCCTGATGGCCCAGGCACACACCCAAAATCGGCACGGTGCCGTCGGCTTTGCGCACGACATCCAGGCAGATGCCAGCTTCATTGGGGGTGCAGGGACCGGGTGACAGCACAATGGCTTCCGGCTTCAGGCTTAAGGCCGCTTCGGCCGAAAGCTCGTCATTGCGTTTGACCACAACGTCAGCCCCCAGCTGCCCCAAGTAATGAAACAGATTGTAGGTAAAGCTGTCGTAATTATCTATCAAAAGTAACACGACCGATAACTCTTTATGTTCTTAAGCGGTTTAGCGTGTTGCTTCGCCAAAATACAGCCCTGTCCGCATCGTTTTGACCTGTGTTCGGGGGCTTTGGCTGGCTTTCTCCATGCGCTGGCTGTGTTATGGCGATGATGGCGCAAATGCGGCTAAAAAATGTTCGCATCTGTTGCGTATTTACATGCATGACCCGCTAGACGGGAATACGGCTTTTATGTCATACCTATGTCACCGGTGTCATTTGGCTGTGCGGGAAAATGACACCGGTATCCTTAATAAATAAAAGTTTTGCAATAAAAACGTCGGGTTAGCCGATGGGGACAAAAGGGGGGAACACACAATGTCAAAAAACATTATCGCTGTACCTGTAATCAACCATAGATTGCGCGCGCTGCGGGGCATTCTTGTTGGTACGGCCGCGGCCGTCCTTTGTACGGCGGCGGGGGCCTATGCGCAGGATGATATGGAAGTGGTGGTGGTCACCGGCTACCGTGCATCACTCGAAAGCGCGCTGAATTCCAAGCGTGCCTCGACCGAGATGGTCGACGCCATTAATGCGGAAGACATTGCGGCTTTCCCGGATTCCAATCTGGCCGAATCTTTGCAGCGCTTGCCGGGTGTTTCGGTCGACCGTGAAGATGGCGAAGGGCGTACCATCACGGTGCGTGGCCTTAGCGCCGATTTTACCCGTGTTACCCTGAACGGCATGGAAGCTTTGTCGACGGCGGGCTCCAGCGCGTCTTCGGGAAACAGCCCGAACCGCTCGCGCCAGTTCGATTTCAATACCTTTGCCTCGGAACTGTTCAGTGGGCTGAAGGTTTATAAATCGTCAGTTTCTCATCTGGACGAAGGTTCGCTGGGGGCTACGGTTGAGCTGACGACCGGCCATCCCTTTGACGTTGGCAATAAGGTTGTGATGGGTTTCCAGAATGCCTGGTATGAGCTGGGTAAG
>JBAVPS010000567.1:0-3863 GCA_049693315.1 Rhizomicrobium sp.
GCTTTATACCGGCCTGTTCGATGTGCAGACCTGGTGCGGTAACACCCGCGCGCTGAAAGTCGCGGTCGATCTGGGTGGGTATATCGACAAGGTTTTCGCCGCGCTGAGCGATGAACAGGTGCAGAAAATGCTCGATTGCGAGCATGGCGGGCTCAATGAATCCTTTGCCGAACTGTTTGCCCGCACAAAGGATGCGCGCTGGCTGAAACTGTCCGAACGCATCTATCACCACCGCGTCATGGACCCGATGGAAAAGGGCGAGGACCGCCTTGCCAACATCCATTCCAACACCAACATTCCGAAGATCATTGGTCTGGCACGGCTGTATGAAGTCAGTGCCGAGCCGAAATACGAAAAGATTTCCGACTTTTTCTGGCATACGGTGACCGAGCATCACAGCTTTGTCATTGGTGGCAATGGTGACCGCGAATATTTCTTTGAACGCGATGCGATCTCCAAACACATTACCGAGGCAACCTGCGAGCATTGCGCCAGCTACAACATGATGAAGCTGACGCGCTTTCTTTATGCCTGGCACCCGGATGCGGCCTATTTCGATTATTACGAACGCACCCATCTGAACCATGTCATGGCGCAGCAGAACCCCAAAACCGGCATGTTCACCTATATGACGCCGCTTTTTACCGGTTCGGCGCGTGAATTTTCCGATGCGGAAAACACCTTCACCTGCTGCCACGGCACCGGCATGGAAAGCCACGCCAAACATGGCGATTCCATTTATTGGCAGGGGCCGCACACCCTGTTCGTCAATCTCTACATCCCTTCCACCGTGCACTGGCACGAAGGTGGGGCGGATCTGCGTCTGGAAACGGAATATCCGTACAAGGGTGATATCGCCCTCACCATTGAAAAGATCCGCCGCCCGCAGCGCGCCACCATTGCCCTGCGTGTACCCGGCTGGGCGAAATCGGCCAGCATCACGGTCAACGGCAAGCCGGTTAAGGCTGAACGGGGGCACGGTTATCTGGTGCTGAACCGCGTCTGGGCTGCAAACGATAAGATCGCACTGACATTGTCGCTTGATATGCGGGTGGAAGCCACCAACGACAATGATCACGTCGTTGCTCTGCTGCGCGGGCCGATGGTGCTGGCTGCCGATCTGGGTGGCGTGGACAAGCCCTTTAACAGTACGGAACCAGCCTTGGTGGGGTCGGATATTGTCGGCGGTATTGCCGCGGTCGATGCCGCCCATGGCCAGTTCACCACCCACGGCATTGGCCGGCCCGGCGATCTTACCCTGGTGCCGTTCTACAGCCAGTATGAACGGCGCAGCGCGGTCTATTTCAAGCGCTTCACCGAGGCCGAATGGAAAACTGAAGAAGCCGCCTTTATTGCCGAACAGGCCCGTCAGCGTGATCTGGCGGCGCGCTCGGTCGATGTCATGTATCTGGGCGAGATGCAGGCCGAACGCGATCATGATCTGCAGGCAGATGTTTCCTGGCCCGGCACCTATCGCGGCCGCAATGGGCGCGAGGCGCGTCAGGGCGGCTATATGTCGTTCAAGCTTAAGGTCGCGCGTGACGGCCTCAAACCCGGCCCGCTGGTGTTACAGGCAACCTATTGGGGCGATGACAAATGCGATTACGATATCCTGATTGATGGTCAGAAAGTCACCACCGTCAGCCATAACGCCCCGCATCCCGGTGTGTTTTATGATGAAGAATATGCCATCCCGGAAATCTTCACCAAAGGCAAGACCGAGGTTACCCTGCGCCTGCAGCCAAACGGTCTTCGGGCAGGCACCGGCATGATCTTCGGGTTCCGCCTGTTCACCGCCAAAGCGTAATAACATTTAAGGGGGCAAGCATGCGCGGACTTTTATCAACGGCCAGTACGCTTGCCCTTTTTCTTGCGCTCGCCGCACCGGCAGCCGCCGAAAGCTGCGTCAGCGGATCGTGGCGTGTGGTATCGGGTACGCCCGACGAAGCACCGGTGCGGTATCAAACCGATCATTTCGCCTTTCGCTGGAAAAATGCGGATGTCGATCAGGCAGATGCCGTCGCGGCGGGCCTTCAGCTGGAGCAGATCTGGTCTGTTTTCATGACCAAGGTGCAGTTTGCCGAACCTTTCTGTGACACGGCGGACAAACATAAGGCCAACGTCAATATTGATCCGACATTCGGCCTGACCGGGGGCCCCACCGGCGATCGCGATATGGGCATGTGGATCGGCCCGCTGGCGCTGAAAGATCACTGGGGACTGGCGCATGAATTCACCCACGCCTTGCAGGGATCGACGCGGGGCCTGCGCAGCGACAAATATGACGGCTGGATGTGGGAAAGCCACGCCAACTGGATGGCGCATCAGATGCCGGAATATCGCGACGAACTGCATTGTTCCGAGATGCTGGTCAATGCCCCGCATCTGTATTACGGCAGTTCGCGTGACCGCTACTGCAACTGGCAATTCTTCGACTATCTGAAAGATGTTTATGGCTACAAGGCCGTCAACGACATCTGGGCCAAATCGAAAAAAATGGGCGAGCCGGGCTATGAGCAAGACGAGCCCTTCACCATCCTGATGCGCAATCAGGGCTGGACGCTGCAGCAGCTCAACGATGTCTTCGGGGCGTGGGCGGCGCATAATGTCGGCTGGGATTATCGCGATCCCGATGGCTATGCGGCGGGCCTGGTCTATCGCGCCCGCTATGGCAATTACGATGACCGTCATGGCGACCGCATCTGGCGCGTGACCGATCTGGACCCGATTGATCTGGCCAAACGCCAGTTTCACGTGCCCGACTATGCCGCGCCACAACGCTGGGGTTATAACCTTGTCCGCCTGATGCCCGACAAGGCTGCCACCACCGTCACCGTAACCTTCCGTGGCGTGGTGCAAAACGCCCCTGCAGCAACACATTTTGATGGTGCCGAGCATGAGCCGGAAAACATCAGCCCACCCGGTTCCGACTGGCGCTGGGCGGTGGTTGCCATAGATGCGACGGGTACTGCGCGCTATGGCGACATGATCCGTGGGAGCCGCGGCGCGCAGACATTTACCGTGAAGCCCGGCGATCAGGCCGTGTTTCTGATGGTGATGGCCACCCCCAATGTGATGCAGAAAATCGCATGGGATCAGCCATTCTACAGCATCTATCGTTATCCGTGGATGATCGAACTGAAAAACGCCCAGCCTGCCGGATATGAAGCCGATGCCGCAACACCCACGCCCCATGGCCATCGCCATGCCAATGGTGGCGGCTGGGTTGCCGATGGCGCCCATGTCGATGACACGGCCTATGTCGGGCCGATGGCCCGTGTGCTGGGCGGCAAGGTGCTCGGTCATGCCCGGATTGAAGATCATGCCGTGGTGCAGGGCGGCACGGTTTCCGGCCGCGCCCGCGTCGGGGCGTTAAGCGTGATTAGCGGCAACGTTCTGGTGACGGATGATGCCGTCATCCTTTCCACTTTCAAGGGACCGGGCGCTTTCGAACCCGGCGCAGCGATTTCCGGCACAGCACAACTTATCGGCGATATTGAACTGCGCGATGGTTTGCGGCTTTCCCGCGGCGTCTATTATGGATTTGTTGACAAGGAAAACAGTACAAAGCCCAAAGAAGGGGCAGCGCGCACCCGTCCGGTGCCCGAAGTTACGGCAAAACCTGACTTTTCGTGGCAAAACAGCGCTGGCCCATGAGATAACAGCATTGCAGCCTTTCGGTGGATGCGGCTTCTCAAGATGGGGCAGAACGCGGTAAGAGGGCCAGATGGCGTCACCTCCCCCGCCAGATCCAGTTGTACCGGTAAGGCCCTTCGTGAATCTTTCTGTCTTTGATATTTTTAAAATCGGCATCGGCCCCTCCAGCTCGCATACCGTCGGCCCGATGCGCGCGGCCTGCCGTT
>JBAVPS010000568.1:0-3826 GCA_049693315.1 Rhizomicrobium sp.
CGCCCGACAGGCCGCGCTGTGTCATGGCGGTGAGCAGACGGCTGACACCGATGGAAACACCGGTGGCCGGAACGGTCTGGCCGGTGAAGCGCGCAACGAGATCGTCATAGCGACCACCGCCCGCGACCGAGCCGAAGACGACTTCCTGCCCATCGTCATTCTTGACCTTGAAGGTCAGCTGAGCCTCGAACACCGGACCGGTGTAATAGTCAAGACCACGAATGATCGAGGTGTCGGGGGCGATCTGGTCGGTGCCATAACCATTGCTGCGGCAGAAGGAAACGATGGTTTCCACTTCCGTGATGGCTGCTTTGGCCGCCTCGGTTTCACCCAGCACATCCTGCAGTTTGGCGGCAAAATCTTCGGCCTGACCAATAGCCAGAAACGCCAGAATCTTGGCGGCGGCTTCGTCCGACAATTCGGCACCCTTGGTGAAGTCGCCGGATTCATCCTTGCGCCCAGCCCCCAGAAGCGCCCGCACCCCAGCCTCGCCCAGCCGGTCGAGCTTGTCGATGGCGCGCAGCACAATCCCGCGACGGGCGGTTTCGGATGCAGGCAGTTCCGCCGCTTCCATCAGGCAATCCAGCAGCTTACGGCTGTTGAGCTTGACGATATAGTCGCCGCGCTTGAGCCCCAGGGCCTCCAGCGTATCGGCCAGCATCATCAGCAGTTCGGCATCGGCCGCCGGGGAATTCGATCCCACGGTATCGGCATCGAATTGAATAAACTGACGAAAACGCCCCGGACCGGGCTTTTCATTGCGCCACACCGGACCGACCGCATAGCGGCGGAACGGTTTGGGCAGGAACTGGAAATTCTCGGCAACATGGCGGGCCAGCGGCGCCGTCATGTCATAGCGCAGCGACAGCCACTGCTCGTCGTCATCCTTTAAGGAGAAGACACCGGCATTGGGCCGGTCAACATCGGGCAGGAACTTGCCCAGCGCATCGGTATATTCGAAGGCTGGGGTTTCAAGCGGTGAAAACCCATATGATTCATACACTTGGCGGATAATGGCGATCAGGCGCTGCTCGGCGGCGATCTCGCCGGCCAGCCGATCACGAAAGCCGCGCGGAAGGCGCGCTTTGGGGCGGATTGGTTTCTGATTCATGATGACCCTGCTACTCAACGGACTTGTACCGGCTCCGTCCCACATCGGCAAGGAAAAGACCGCACACCGATAGGTTTTGCCATTTTATTGCGCCAACGACGTGACAAGACGGCAAAAAAGTCCGTTTTTTGAGCCGAAACCGGCTTCTGTTGCCAGTACCGATGCTGCGTTACGTCGTGGCAGAATCCTTAAGGTACGGACAAACCGTAACCTGAAGTTGCAAATAACAAAAGTCAACCCAAAACGTGCATGCCGGCGAATCGACGCCTGCACGTCACCCGCAGCCCCCCAAACGTATCAGTGGGGGAAATCGCCCTGCATCAGCCGGTCGGCAATGGTCTGGATCAGACCGGGCCAGTCACCGCGGTTTTCCTGCCGCAGCAGCCGGGCCGAAGGATACCACGGGCTGTCGTCCCGCCCGACCAGCCAGCGCCATTCGGCCACCGCGGTCAGCATCAGCCAGACCGGCTTACCCAGCGCCCCGGCCAGATGCGCCACCGAGGTATCGACCGAGATCACCAGATCCATTTGCTCGACGAGCGCTGCGGTGTCGGAAAAATCATCCAGCCTGGCCCGCTGCACCTTCAGTTCGGGCATCGCGGCCAACAGCCTGGCATCGGCAGGACGGATATCTTTTTGCAGCGCATAGAACGAGAAAGGCAGCCGCAGCAGCGGTGCCAGAATTTCCAGCGGAATACTGCGATTATGATCGTTGGTATGTTCGGGGTTGCCCGACCAGGCCAGACCAATGCGCGGGCGCTGTTTTTCGCCCAGCATGCGGCGCCACAGGATTGTTTTGGCCTTGTCCGCTGCCAGATAGGGCACATCCGCCGGAACCGTATCAAGCTTGGTGCCGAAGATCAGCGGCAGGCTCATCAGCGGGGTATGCCAGTCGAACGGCGGCAGCACACTGCCGGGGCCGACCAGTTCGGCATCGGTTTTCAGGCTGCCCATCAGGCTGCGCAGGGCATCGGGCACCTCGAACAGCAGCCTGGCCCCGGTTTTCTTGAGCAGCGGGATATAACGACAGAACTGAATAGAATCGCCCAAACCCTGCTCGGCATGCACCAGCAGGGTTTTGCCCGCGATATCTTCACGCCCGAGCCAGGCCGACTGATCGAAGTGCCGCACCATCGAGGCTGAGAAGTTCAGGAACGCGCGCCGCGGCACCTCGCACTTCCAGCGATACTCATAAAGCTTGAAGCCCTCGGCAAAATTCCCGGCCTGCAACAGCGAAATCGATTTATTGGCCTGCGCTTCGGCATAATCAGGGCTGAGCGCAATGGCGCGATCATAGCTGGCCAGCGCTTCGTCTGGCCGGGCCAGTTCGCGCAGGACATTGCCCCGGTTAGTATAGGCTTCAGCATTTTTGGGGTTCAGCGCAATGGCACGGTCAAGACTGGCCAGCGCATCTTCCAGCCGCCCGAGCGAAATCAGCACATTGCCGCGGTTATTATAGGCCTCACCATGGCGCGGTTCGAGCGCGACGGCTTTATCAAGCGCCGCCAAAGCCTCCTCATACTCCCGATTACCGACCAGCAGACAGGCCCGGTTGTAATGGGCCGCAGCATCGTTGGGGTCGAGCAGTGCCGCCGTATCATAGGCCGTCAGCGCATCCTGCCCCCGCCCGAGTTTTTCCAGCACCCGCCCGCGATTAAGATGGGCCGGGGCGCAGCCCTGCACCAGCGCGATGGCCGCATCAAAGGCGGCGAGGCTTTCTTCCAGCCGCCCCCGGTTCATCAGCGCAGTGCCCCGGTTGACATGGGCTTCAAGGTAATCGGGGCGGATTTTCAGCGCCCGATCAAAATCGGCCAGCGCTTCCGCCGGACGGCCAAGCCGCAACAGGATGGTGCCGCGGTCATAATAGCCCGCCGGCGATTGCGGCTGCATGGCAATGATGCGCGAAAAGCTTTCCAGCGATGGCATAATCTTGCCCAGACGGGCCTGCACATCGGCCAGTTTGCGCCAGACATCGATATCGGATGGGTCCAGCGCCACAGCCTTTTCAAAGCTGTCCATCGCCTCGTCCAGACAGCCCAGCCCCATCAGGCCCAGACCACGGTTGAACAAGACGCCGGGCTGATTGGGGTTAAAGCCCAGCGAACGCCCCAGCAGCAGCACACATTTCTTCGCCTCGCCCATCTGAAGTTCCAGCGTGCCCAGAACATTGAGCAGCTGCAGATGCTGGGGGAACTGGCGCACCAGTTCGCGGTACAGATTTGCCGCTTCCGGCAAACGGCCAGCATTCTGCAACGCCACAGCGGCGCGCAAAACGGCATCAGGTCCAGATTGGTTCGTATCGGTCATGGTCACACACTATCATACTGGGTGTATTGAAACTGTATTACGGGCAACCGCCCCGGCAGCGGCGGCAATCGGGGTATGCCAGTCGCCCTGCACCGGCTGGCGCAAAAGCTTCGCCCCCGGATACCATGGCGTGTCATCTTCTTCACAAAACCAGCGCCAGTCCGCCACCCAGGGCAGCAGCAGCAGCAGCGGCGTGCCCAGCGCCCCGGCAACATGGGCCACCGATGTGTCAACCGACACCACCGCATCCATCAGCGCCACCAGCGCGGCGGTCTCACCATAATCGGTCAGTGCCGCGCTATGGCAATGAAGCTGTGGCCGGGATTTCAGGCAATCGGCATCGTCGTCCCGCAGCTCTTTCTGGATCAGATGAAAGTCACACGGCAAATCCAGCAAGGCGGCAAACTG
>JBAVPS010000569.1:0-1631 GCA_049693315.1 Rhizomicrobium sp.
GTGGATCGGCGCCATCTTGAAAACACGCTTACCGGTAAGCTTGAACGACACCACCTGTACAATGACCGAAACCGTTTCGAGCACGAACAGACCGCCAACAATGGCCAGCACAATCTCGTGCTTGACCGCCACAGCAACCGCACCCAGCGCGCCGCCCAGCGGCAGCGAACCGGTATCGCCCATGAACACCGAAGCCGGTGGCGCATTATACCACAGAAAACCAAGCCCGGCACCGATCAGCGCCGCCAGGAACACCGCCAGCTCGCCGGAATTGCGGATGTAATCGACCTGCAGATAGGTGGCGAACTTCTCGTTACCAACCAGATAGGCAATCAGAACAAAGGTCGCCGATGCGATAATCACCGGCATGATCGCCAGACCATCCAGCCCGTCGGTGAAATTCACCGCATTGGCCGAACCGGCAATCACCACCGCACCAATGGCCAGATAGAAGAAGCCGAAGGGCAGCAGAATCTGTTTGATGAACGGAATCGCCAGGGTGTTGCGATACATCGGATCTTCGACCTGAACGATCAGATAGGTGGCAATCGCCGCGATGGCAAATTCAATCACCAGCCGCGCTTCGCCGCTGAGGCCCGCAGTCGAATGCTTGGTCACCTTCTGATAATCGTCGGCAAAACCCAGCAGGCCATAGGCCACCGTCACCCCGATCACGATCCAGACATAGGCATTGGAAAGGTCAGCCCACAATAAGGTGGCGACCAGACCGGGGATCAGGATCAGCAGCCCGCCCATGGTTGGCGTGCCCTTCTTCTCGATGATGTGGCGCTTTGGGCCGTCCTCGCGGATCGGCTGGCCCATGCCCTGTTTCTTTTTTAACCACGGGATCAGGCGGGGGCCGAGCCAGAAGGCGAAGAACAAGGCCGTCAGCACGGCACCGCCGGAACGGAAGGTCAGATATTTGAACAGGCGCAGGAACGCGTATTGGTCCGCATGCGGTAAATAGAACAGGAAATGGAACATCTTTTACCCCTCACGCACCTTTAAGCGCGTCGATCACGGCCGCCATGCGGCTGCCATTCGAACCTTTGACCAGAACTGTATCGCCGGGCGTCACCGCCCCAGCGACCTGCGGGGCCAGCGCAGCAGAATCTGCCGCGAAAGCCCCGCGCATAGAAACCGGCAGCTTTTCCCACAGCGCGTGCATATTGGGCCCGCACAGGAAAACCGCATCCGCCTTCGACGCCACCACCGCATCGAGCAGACCGGCATGCAGGGCCGGGGCCATCTCGCCCATTTCCAGCATGTCGCCCAGCACGGCGATCTTGCGCCCCGCCGCCGCCGCCAGCAGCGACAAGGCCGCCGCCATTGATGCCGGGTTGGCGTTGTAACTTTCGTCGATCACCGCAACCCCGCCCAGATCAAGCCGCGCCCCGCGCCCTTTAAGCGCTGCAAAACCGGCCAGCGCCGCCGCCGCCGCCGTGACATCGCCATCCAGCGCCGCCACCGCCAGCAGGGCCGAAACCGCCCCCATGGCATTGTGCTTACCCGGCGCGCCCAGACGGAAGGAAACCTTACGGCCCAGAATATCAGCCTCGACCACCGCGCCACCGGCATCTTCACTGTAGGAGACCAGCCGCCCTTCGCCGCTGGTACCGAAGCTTAAGATG
>JBAVPS010000570.1:0-2542 GCA_049693315.1 Rhizomicrobium sp.
ATAAAAGAATCCTGACGAGCATTGCAAATGACCGCGCGCCGAGAACGGCGAGCGGCGTTACGAATAAAGGCAATGGTCAGGAGGGGTTAAATCAGCAGAAGAACACTGGATCGCTGGACAAGATAGGCATTAACACCAAATGGCGAGCCGCGCGGTGACGGGCCACGCGTAATCGGCAAGGTTGGTACAACCGGTGTGCTGGAAAGAACGGCGACAGCCATATCAGGTGCGTTGTGCAGCATCTTTGCGGCACACACTTCATCCGGCATGGTTGCCACGCACTCATGCGCCGCGTTGGTATCGTGGGAATGGCCAAGCGATACCCCGGCGGGGGCGGGCTGATAGGGGGCCGCAATCCGTGCTGGTGCAAAGTCATATTGGCAGACGGGCAGGGCCGCCAGCGCTTCGGGCACAAGATTAGCCACCAGCAGCGCAATGGCTGCCAGACGCAGGAAGATATGAAGGCGGCTGCGGTGCATGCTTAAACTATTGGGTGCGTGGGGGCGGAAGTCAAGGTCTGCCATCCGCCCCATAATACGTAGCTTTGCACCAACTATGCTAGTGGTTGAGGTTTGCGGCAGAGCGAGTTTGTGGTGTTGATGGGGGCGTTTTTCATATTATTATACGTTTAAAAGACGTTTTACATAAGTTAGGATTATTTTTCACATTCTTGCTGAGCGCGGGTTCAATCCCCCCCGAGGGGGTGTTTCCTGTTGCTTGCGCGCTTCTGACCGATCAGGAGGCGGAGCGGATCGAGGTAATTTACAGCGATATTTTTAGTTGAATGGGGGGCATAAAAAGGTAGCCAATGTGCGCTCTAACCCATTGATTAATATAGGGTGTAATTTGTAAGTTATCCGAAATAACATATTGAAAACATTTGTTTTGTAGCTGATTTTCAATCTTGCAAGAGGAGTTCAACTCTCCTAGGGCGCACCAATACTTTTCTGAACATTCAGAGGGCACACCACGCAGTTACAGCTGCGCGGATGGCGCGTGTATCGGACGCCGCGCGGTCTGGTATGATGCAGTCGGGGCGCTAAACGCGGATTGCCCTTTATTTGCAGTGCATGGTGTTTTCGACTTCCCGGTGGAGACCGTTCTTTTGGGTGGTTGAGCAGAACGTCATCTCCGCCGGCACCGGGATCAGCAGCAAAATATTGGTCTGTTGATATTCGCAACGGACGAACCAGGGCTCCCTTTTCACCACGGAATTCAGATCCCAAGTATATTTTACCTTCCCGTTCGGAAGGTTCTTTTCATAGTCACTCATCGTATCGGAACCGTCTGCATATGCCATACTGACGTAGAACAGGCGCGTCGGCGCTTCATCATGTCCAACGCGCCAGTTGTTCGGGATGTTTTGCGCAGTTTCGGTAACGGTAACCGTCTGCGGACAGGTGAAATTCTGCTCTGCCGCTGCTGACGTGATGGTCAACGTAATTACCCCAAAGAACAGCATTATTGCTCGCATCATTTTTCGATACATTCCTGCCAAAACAGCCAAAGGGGCCAATGCGTTCTTCAGAAGCCTTTCCGCCTGCAATATCGTGTCAGCGGGGCAGTTCCGGCTGAGCTCGTCCACTAGGGTCAGGGGGCGAATATAGGCTAATGGGTGAGTGCAAACAGGCGTGTGGTGCTACTGATGCCAGAGCTCGATATTTCACCGATATACTCGACACCCGGCTGGGTTTGCTCTGGGCCGATATGAAGCGCAGCGGCAAAGTTTTCCGTCAGCTGAATGGTGCCAGGTGGGGCCGTTCGTACAATGCGCCCAGACCACGCCGCAGCCGGGCCAAGCAAAACGGTGCCACTGCCGAATGGATCGGCGGCCAATTCCGCAATGCCGTAATGCCCTGCAATGCATATGTCAGCATCATCCGCCAGGGCACGCATAGCAGCCAGTGCTGCATGGGCAGCATGGGCCGGTGTGTCAAACGCCACGGTCACCGCGTCCCCCACCCAACGCGGTGGAAACATGGGGGCTGGTCCCATTGCCCAAGTGTCGCAGAGCTGTTGCACAATATTCGCTGATAGCGGCAGCGGATTGGTGTCGGGGCGTGCGATCCGCAGCATTGCCGCTAGGGCGCTTGCGTTTTGTACAGGGGGGCTGGTGCAACTGCACATATCCGCAGCGCGTGTTCTCGGGGATGCGATAATATGCTGGCGACGGGCATTTTCCGCCCATGCAGACCTGATCCATGTGCTGCTGCCAGTGACGGTTTTCGTCACGGTATCCTGATCGAGAATTAAAAGCTGAACGGCATCAGTCATCATGGTGGTTGCCTGCATGACTGCACAGCCCATTGCCACCTCGGCTGCCAACTGCAACGTCAAAGTCGAAAGTTGCTCTGGTTGTGTTCCAACGGACCGGATGCTTTCGGCGGACACCAGAATCTCATCGTATCGCTTCGCCCAGATATCGCCATAGCGCGAGACTGATATTTTACGAAAGGAATCCGGCTCCAGTGGCAGAATAAGATGCAGCTCTGCACCCGCTTCAAGTAAAGCCTCGGCAATACAAATGTCGGCCCCTGCAGCC
>JBAVPS010000571.1:0-2542 GCA_049693315.1 Rhizomicrobium sp.
GTTTTATTCTGATCGACCGCTACAGCAATGCGACGGTCGGGGCCGGGTTTATCGATTTCTCGCTACGCCGCGCTTCCAATGTGCATTGGCAGGCGATGGATGTGAACAAAACCGCCCGTGCCGCCCAGAAGGGGCAAAAGCCGGTGGTGCTGTGGTTCACCGGTCTGTCTGGTTCAGGTAAATCGACTGTGGCCAATCTGGTCGAACGGAGTTTATTTGCCGAAGGTCGGCACACCTATGTTCTGGATGGCGATAATATCCGCCATGGCCTTAACCGTGATCTTGGCTTTACCAATGCCGACCGGGTCGAGAATATTCGCCGCGTCGCCGAAACCGCCAAGCTGTTCGTTGACGCCGGGATCATTGTGCTGGTCTCGTTCATTTCCCCCTTCCGCTCTGAACGGCGTCTGGCGCGTGAAATGATGGGCACGGATGAATTCATCGAGGTCTTCGTCGATACCCCGATTGAAACCTGTATCAAACGCGACCCCAAGGGGCTTTATAAAAAGGCGCTTGCCGGGGCGATCAAAAACTTCACCGGCATCGATAGCCCCTATGAGGCGCCCGAGAATCCTGAAATCGCCCTGACCGGGGATGCAGATGCCACCACCCATGCGGCGGCGGTGGTGCGCATTCTGCGTGACAGGGGATATTTGGGCTAAAAGCGATCTTTCAGCCGTGCTATCGTCAGATCCATCAAACCAGTCCAATCGCTGAAATTGGGCTGGCGTAGCAGGGTGGCGGTTGGGTACCACGGGCTGTCGGCGCGTTCGGTAAGCCAGCGCCACTCGGCCACCCACGGCAGCATCAGCCAGACCTCGGCCCCTATGGCACCGCAGACATGGGCAACGGATGTGTCGACCGACAGGTTGAGATCCATTTGCGCAATCAGGGCGGCGGTGTCGGCAAAGTCGGTAAGTTCATCCGTGTGCGGTGTAAGGTTGGTGAACTGCCCCATCAACGCCGCATCTTCCGGCCGGATATCCTTTTGCAGGATATGAAAGTCGAACGGCAGTGAAAACAGCGGGGCAAAATCCGCCAGCGCGGCGCTGCGTTTGCGGTCCGGGGCCTGACCGGGGCGGCCGGACCAGCACAGACCAATGCGGGGGCGTTTCTTCTCGCCCAGACGGGTATGCCATTGTGTTCGGCGGATCGGATCAACCGCAAGATAGGGATGGTCCGACGGAATGGTGTCCAGCCGGGTATTAAAAGCCAGCGGCAGGCTCATCAGGGCAATGTGTCGGTCAAAGGCGGGCAGGGCATCACCCGCCGCGATAAAGCGTATGCGTTCTGCCCCGCTAAGGGTGGCGAGCAGGGGCAACAGACTGCGGGGCGCTTCAAAAATAATCTGCGCGCCCTTTTCCAACAGCAGCGGTACATAACGGCAGAACTGGACGGTATCGCCATAGCCCTGCTCGGCATACACCAGCAGTGTTTTGCCGCCGATATCTTCTGCGCCATCCCAGCGTGGGGGCTCAAAACGCCGCACGGAATTTTTAAGGGAATCGCTCTGCCAGCGCCGTTCAAACAGCTGCCAGCCTTCGGTATAATCGCCGGTTAAAAGTGCCACCAGAGCCTTGTTCCAATAGGCCGACGGGGCATCCGGGCTGAGGGTGATCGCGGCGTCATGGCTGGCAATGGCTTCGTCATAGCGCTTTAAATCGCGCAAGGCGTTGCCACGGTTGGTATGGGCTTCGGTGTAGTTGGGCTTCAGTTCGATCGCCAGATCAAATGCGGCCAGTGCTTCTTCCGGGCGTTGCAATTCGCGCAGGATATTGCCGCGATTATTGTGCAGCACCGCGGCCCGTGGGGCCAGCGCCAGTGCGTTGTCGATCGACACCAGCGCTTCTTCCAGCCGGGAGAGCTTGCGCAGCGCATTGGCGCGGTTGCAATGCGCCTCGGCAATATTCGGAGCGAGAGCTATGGCATGGTCGGCGGCGGCGAGGGCTTGCGGAACCCGGTCCAGCATTTCCAGCACGTTGGCATGATTGGCGTAGGCGCGGGCATAATCCGGGGCGAGCTTGATGGCACGGGCATAACTTGCTTCAGCTTCGTCCAGACGCCCCAAGGCTTCCAGCCCATAACCCCGGTTGCACAGAACCTGATGCTGCATGGTATTGAAATGCAGCGAGCGGTCCAGCACCGTAACGCCGTCTTCAAAATGGCCCAGCTGTAAATCCAGTACGCCGATAAGATTGAGCAGCGGTGTAAAATCGCACTGCCGGTAGGGGGCGCAGAGTTCTGCCGCTTCGGTAAGGTTGCCAGCCTTTTGTAAGGCGGCGGCTTGCTGAAAGATCAATGCCAAATCGGCGGCTGTATCAGGCATGAGAAAATTTCCGATCTATGGCGGTGCCAACCGCATCTATGACTGTGGTCCAATCGCCGGCATGCGGCTGGCGGTACAGTCCAACGCCTGCTGGAACAGCAGATTGGGATCACCGCTGGGAAATTGGTTCATTGTGTTTAAAATCCACCCCAGGGGCACAATTTCGCGCCACCATGGCCAGTTGAACCTAAACAGGCCGTTATTTCAACCTTATAC
>JBAVPS010000572.1:0-1991 GCA_049693315.1 Rhizomicrobium sp.
AATCTGTTCGGCTGGACCTGGCAGGCCGGTTACATCTACGGTCAGTCCGACAGCTCGGATAACGAACGTAATGCCATCAACCTGACCAAGCTGCAGGAACTGGTCGGCAACGCAACGTGCGAAACCGGTGCGCCGTCCAATTGCGGCAGCGTTACCCTGTCGGGCACCAGCAGCCTGACTGCTGACGACATTTCCTATATCAGCTACACGTCGTCATCGTCGTCGCATTATGTGCAGCAGATTGCCTATGGCGATATTTCCGGCGAGCTGCCGATCACACTGCCGGGCGGCAAGATCGGCCTGGCGGCCGGCGTCGACTACCGCAGCGAATATGTCAAATCGATCCCGGATGCGATTGCGCAGATGGGCGATGCGGCCGAAAGCAATTCGCAGGTCACCCAGGGCGGTTACAACGTCAAGGAAATCTATGGCGAAGTCCGTCTTCCGGTGTTGAAGAACGTCCCCTACGCACAGGAACTGAGCTTCGACTTTGCCGGTCGTTTCTCGCACTATTCTTCGTCGGGCGACGGCACGGTCTATAAGGGCAGCGTCAACTGGGCCATCAACGACACGGTGCGTTTCCGTGGCTCCTATGGCACGGGCGAACGTGCCCCGCAGGTTGGTTCAGAAATGTTCCTTGGCAACAGCACCAGCGCGGATGCCTATACCGATCCTTGCGAAAGCCCGTCCAACGCAACTGTTGTGGCCAACTGCCAGGCATCCTTCTCCAAGGCAGGCCTGACCTACAACAAGGGCGCTTTCAGCCAGACCACCCCGCAGCTGACCGCAACACTCAGCGGCAATGCCAATCTGAAGCCGGAAAAGTCGGTCCAGTATAATCTGGGCGTCGTGCTGACCCCGGACTTCCTGGTGCCGAACCTGTCGATCACCGTTGACTATTACAACATCCACCTCAACGACATGATCGGCACGGTCGACGCCAATACGGCACTGTCGATGTGCTATAAAAGCGACGGCTACTCCAGCCCGTATTGCAGCTACTTCGCCCGCTCCTCTTCGGGGCAGATCTCGTCCTACAGCGAACCCTATGTCAATCTGGGTTGGGCCCATACCGACGGCATCGATTACGGCGTGAACTATGCCACGGAAGATCTGGCACCGTTCATTGGCCTGCCCGATGGCACGCTGTTCAACTTCGGCCTCAAGGTCAGCTGGCTGAACAAGTTCCGTGAACAGAATGCCGATGGTTCTGTCACCGAATATGCCGGCAAATGGATCGACAGCGCATCAAGCTATGCCAATCCGAAGTGGAAGGGTAACTTCGACCTTGGTATCACCCTGCCGTCTGGCACGTCGTTCGACATCACCGAACGCTTTATCGGTGCCCAGAGCTATTATGATTCCGAGTATCGTTCTGATCCGGATATGCATGTCCCGGCTCTGCTGTACACGGACCTGTCCTTCACCCTGCCGTGGGATAATTATTCGGCCACGGTCGGTATCGACAATGTGTTCGACAAGGACCCGCCGCTGGTCGAAGACACCTATGTCCAGACCGTCAGCAACCAGTACGACATGGTTGGCCGCTATTTCTATCTGAAGCTCAGCGCGAAGCTGTAAGCCTCATTTAGATCCTAAAAAGAAAGGCCGCAGATCATTCTGCGGCCTTTTTGTTTGCTAATAATATGAGGCGGGCTAGCGTGGCACCTGCGCGGTCAACGATACACCTGGCGGAATTTCCACCGCTTCGCGTACATCGCGCACCATCGGCGCATTCAGCAGTACCGACAATTTGCTTAAGGC
This sequence comes from Rhizomicrobium sp., assembly GCA_049693315.1. Lineage (GTDB taxonomy): Bacteria > Pseudomonadota > Alphaproteobacteria > Micropepsales > Micropepsaceae > Rhizomicrobium. The sequence goes on from JBAVPS010000572.1 coordinate 1,765, forward strand.
CTGCACCGAGGCCGAAGCCCCGCTGAACCACTGGCGCATAGTCTCGAACAACCCCTTGTGATGGGGATAACGCACCAACACCATCTTGGTATCCGGCCCGACCTTGGCCAGTTTTTTGGCCGCCTTCACCGCCTCATCAAAGCTGCCCAGCTCATCGACCAGACCGATGGCCTTGGCATCTTTGCCCGACCATACCCGCCCACGGGCAATATTCTGCACCTTGGTCA
>JBAVPS010000573.1:0-5178 GCA_049693315.1 Rhizomicrobium sp.
CGCCATACTTGTCCCATTCGGTGCTGTCCATCAGCTCCTTATAGGTCCTGGTATAGCCTTCACCGAGGAGGTAGCAGGGCTTCTGCCAGCCAAACACGGTGCGGCACGGCATCGACCAGGGTGAGCATTTGTAGGTCTGATTACCGGCGAGGAAATCCAGGAACAGATCCGACTGGGTGAACTGCCACTTCTTGGGCGCGTTCTTGCCGCGCGACAGGATCGAGCGGAACAGCTCGCGCGTGGCATTGCGGGTCAGGAAGGATTCCTGCGCCGCGGCGCGCTCATACGCATAGCCGGGCGAGATGGTGATGCCATCGCAACCCATCGCCATCACATCGTCGAAGAACTTCGCGGTACGCTCAGGATCGGCATCATTGAATAAGGTGCAATTGATCTGGGTGCGGAAGCCGCGCGACTTGGCCAGCTTCAGCGCCGCCACGGCCTTGTCATAGGTACCGGGCTGGCAAACCGACTTGTCATGCATCTCACGGTCGCCATCAAGATGGATCGACCAGGTGAAATTCGGGCTCGGCTCATACTCGTCGATCTTTTTCGACAGCAGCAGCGCGTTGGTGCACAGGATGACGAACTTGTTCCTGGCGATATAGCCTTTGACGATCTTTGGCATCTCGTGATGCAGCAAAGGCTCGCCACCGGCAATTGACACGCACGGCGCGCCACATTCGTCGATCGCCGTCATGCAGTCGTCATAGGACAGACGCTGATTGAGGATCTCGGCCGGATAATCGATCTTACCACAGCCCTGACAGGCGAGATTGCAACGGAACAGGGGCTCCAGCATCAGCACCAGAGGAAAATGTTTGCGGCCCAGAAGCGACTGCTTCACAACATAGCCGGCAATGCGGGCTTCTTGCTTGAACGGAATGGTCAAGTTTCTTCTCCGTTAGTCTTTGAGTTCGGCAGGAAGCTTGAACTCGATATGTTCTTTTTTGCCGTCCATCTGGGTGACGTCGGCATCAGGATCAATCTTGCGCAACGCGGCGACAACATTTTCGACCAGCGTTTCCGGTGCCGAGGCACCCGCCGTGATACCGATAATTTCTTTGCCCACCACCCAGGCCGGATCAAGCTCGTCGGCATCGGCGATCAGATAGCTCGGCACGCCGATTTCGCGACCGATTTCGCACAGGCGGTTGGAGTTGGAGCTGTTCTGCGCCCCCACCACCAGCAACAGATCGACATGGTTGCACATTTCCCGCACCGCCGACTGGCGGTTCTGGGTGGCATAGCAAATGTCTGTGGTTTCCGGCCCGACAATGTCGGTGAATTTCTTTTTCAGCGCATCAATGATGCCACGCGTATCGTCGATCGACAGCGTGGTCTGCGTGACATAGGCCGTCGGGGTATCCGCCGCCAGCGTCATCGCGGCGACATCCTTTTCCGACTGCACCAGATGCACCGGCGCGCCGACCTGCCCCTTGGTGCCTTCGACTTCCGGGTGACCGGCATGGCCGATCAGGATCAGGGTGCGGCCCGAAGCAACATAGCGCTTGCCCTGGCTGTGCACCTTGGAGACCAGCGGACAGGTCGCATCCAGCACCGGCAGACCGCGCGATTTGGCCACCTCGACCACCGACGGCGGCACGCCATGGGCGCTGAACACGGTGACGGCGCCATCGGGCACTTCATCCAGTTCTTCAACGAAGACCGCGCCCTTGTGCTTCAGGCTCTCGACGACATGGCGGTTGTGCACAATCTCGTGGCGCACATAGACCGGGCTGCCGTATTTTTCGAGTGCGTGTTCGACCGTGTTGATCGCCCGCACAACACCAGCGCAAAATCCACGCGGCTGGGCAAGAACGATTCGCATTATCTCACTCCTGAAGCAAAGAAGGGTCTAACATTCACATCAACAAAGCCACAGAACAAAGCCCCATTACCCTTAAGGTCTTGACCGGGAATGCTTATGTATGTCTTCTGCACTATGCTATCGTGCCTGCGCAAGGTCTTACTTCGATCTAACACGTTCTTAACGCACTGTCACATTAGTAGCATTTGTTCTTTTTTACGTTTGCGCTAGATGAGAGGCCGCAAACCTTCGAGGGGTATATGTCATGGCAGATACGGTAATCGCCAATCCGGTGCAACTGAAGCAGGCGATGAAAGAGTGTGCCAAGGCGGTCGAACAGACGCTGGAAACGCTGATCCCCTCGCCCAGGGGCCTGAACAGCCGGATTTTTGAGGCGATGCGCTACGCCACTTTCGCAGGTGGCAAACGGTTACGCCCGTTCCTGGTGCTGCAAAGTGCGGGATTATTCGGCGTTAAACCCGAAAATGCCCTGCGCACCGCCGCCGCGATCGAAGTGCTGCACACCTATTCGCTGGTCCATGACGATCTGCCCGCCATGGATAATGACGACTTACGCCGTGGCCGCCCCACCGCCCACAAGGCCTTTGACGAGGCGACCGCCATTCTGGCCGGTGACGCCCTGCTCACCATTGCGTTCGAGTTTCTGGCCCACCCGGCGACCCATGATAATCCGGCGGTGCGTTGCGCACTGGTCACACAGCTTGCAACCGCTGCGGGTGCGGCGGGCATGATCGGCGGCCAGATGATCGACATGCTGGCGGCGGAGCGTAATTTCGGCCATGACGAAATCATCCTGCTCCAGCGGCTGAAAACCGGCCAGCTGTTTGAATTTGCCTGTGAAGCCGGGGCCATCTTAGGTGAGGCGAGCGCCGAACAGCACAAGGCCTTGCGCTCCTACGCCAAGGATATGGGGCTGGTGTTCCAGATCACCGACGACATTCTCGACGTCACCAGCACGGCGGAAAAAACCGGCAAAGCGGTGGGCAAGGATGCCGACCACGGCAAGGCGACGCTGGTATCGATCTACGGCCTCGACGGGGCGCGCAAGGAAGCGGCCAAAATCGCTGACCGCGCGATTGCCGCGCTGGCGGGCTTTGATGAAAGAGCCGATGCGCTGAGGGCCTTAATGCCCTATCTTCTGGGCCGCGACGCTTAAAAATACCAACAAAGCCTATCAGGTTGGGCTGCAAGGAGTTGACCATGAGCCATACAGGGATGCGTCTGAAATTTGCCGCGCTGTGCCTTTGCTCGGCACTGCTGGGCGTCGGTTTAAGCACCCCGGCGCGGGCCGCCGATGCCGCCGACCCCGCCACGGTCCAGGTGCAGGGCTTTTACGATACGCTGCTCGACAGTATGAAGCACGCCAAAGAACTGGGCGTGAAGGGCCGCTTCGACAAGCTCAAACCCGCCATTGAAAAAAGCTTCGATCTGCCAGCCATGCTGCGCACCGTGGTCGGGCCCAAATGGTCCGGCTTTACCCCGGCGGAACAAAACGCGCTGCTTGCCGCCTTTGAGCGCAAGACGGTCGCCGAATATGCCAGTAACTTCGATGGTTTTTCGGGCGAGAAATTTATTGTCGAGCCCACGACCAAGCCGCGTGGGGCTGATAAGATTGTGGAGTCCAAACTGATCGCGGGTAAGCAGACCGTGCCGTTTGGCTATCGCATGCGCCAGTCGGCGGGTTCGTGGAAAATTCTCGACATCTACCTGAACGGCGTCATCAGCCAGCTTGCTATGCAGCGGTCGGATTTTGCCGCCACGATCACCACCGGCGGTGCCGGCGCGCTGACCAAACAGCTGAACGCCAACGCCGATAAGCTGCTGAAATAAGATTTTTGATATTCCAATAAAAAAAAGCCCGGCAGCAACGCCGGGCTTTTTTCGTATTAGCACAAGATTATCCCGCTTCGGTTTCGGGCGGCGGGCCCAAAAGTGCTGGCATAAAGAACAAGGTGGTCAGCAGCGTCCAGGTCAGCGAGATAATCAGCAGCACCCCCATGCTGGCCGTGCCGGGGTGGCTCGACACCCACAGCGAGCCAAAGCCCGATGCGGTGGTCAGTGCACTGAAGACCACGGCACGCGTCAGGCTCGACTGCAGCAGACCACGCGTTCCCTTACGCCAGGCGATCAGGAAATAGACATCAAACGCCACACCAATGCCGAACAGCAGCGGCAGCGCGATGATGTTGGCAAAATTGAGCTTCATGCCGAACAATACACAGGTTGCCAGCGTCAGAAGCGCGGTGAGCAGCAACGGCACAATGGTGCGTAACACATCGGAAACCCGCCGGAGCACAAAGAACAACAACAGCGTGATAACGACAAAGGACAGGATGCCCGCCTTGGCAAAGGCATGCACGATGGTCTTGCCCGATTCCTCAATCGTAATCGGCGCACCGGTGGCATCGGGGGCCACCGACAATACCGCCTTGCTGAAACGCTTTAAGGTCTTGTCGTCGGTCGCCGCGGTTTTGGGGAATACCGACACCCGCGCGGTGCCATCTTTGGCCACCCATTCGTCACGCATATCCTGCGGCATGGTTTCAAGGCTGACCGGCCCGGCCTGCAAGGCATAGGAAATCTGACTGAGCAGTGTTTTAAGCCCGGGGATCAGCGCCTCAGTGGCGCGGGCACGCATGGCGACAGAGCCTTTGCCCAGCGCGTCCAGCGTGGCGGCCAGATGCAGGGCATCTGCCTTGGCCTGTTTGTCTGACGCCGACAAAGGCCCGGTCATCTTGCCCGCCGCCGCCCGCAAGCCGTTTGCGGTATTAATCAGACTGACAGACAATTCCTTGTCGCTTGGTTCCGGCTTGACCTCGAGCGGATTGATCGTGGTGTCAAGCAGCAGCGACGCATCGGAAATCGCCGCCAGCTTCGGAGCCTGGTCTTCCGGCACAAAGCTTTTCAGCGTCAGCGCCAGACCGACTTCCGGCTTTTTCGACAGTTTATCGGCCAGCTTATCGGCAGCATCCAGATTTGGGGCCATCACATCGATGGTATAGGGCGATGTGGTGGGGTCTTTCATCATGTCGTACAGGGTCGAAACCGACTCCACCTTGCGCGAGCGCAGATCGATGGGATTGGAATCAAACTTCAGCATCGGCACGATCAGCAAGGCGCACAAACCAACGATCGCACCGGCCACCAGCACACCGGTACGATGGTGATGCAGGAAGTTGTCAACCGGGGCAAGGAACCTAAAGCCGACATGTTCGGCCTCGCCTTCGGGCTTAACCGCATAAATCAGCGCAGGCAAAAAGCTGATGCTTAAACCAAACGCCACTACCATGCCGATACCGGCAATCAGCCCCAGTTCCGCCACACCGGTGTAATCGGTCGGCAGGAAC
>JBAVPS010000574.1:0-4215 GCA_049693315.1 Rhizomicrobium sp.
GATGTAATGTCATCGACAGGGCGTCTACTCTTCTAGGGGCTATTCATGCCCCAGAGCCAGCTTCTTCTCTTTGCCAAGGTAGCGATATTTCAGCCGCCAAAGCTTACTACCCGTCGGTTCAACCAGAAGGTACAACCTTTTTTTCGTCGGACACTTTGCACGAGCGATCTTTCGGGCGGATTGCCCGAATGGCGGTATCTGAAAGCGGCAACAGGACCTCCCGTTCAGGCCCCCAAATAGGCCCCCACTTAAGCGCGGCTGGGGCCTTAAAAGCAGCGAACGCGACTGGAAGACCAAGGTAGCTTATACCTTGATTCCATTCGCGTTTATATATGTCGCTGTACTTCCCCGAAGGGATGATTGGTGCCCAGAAGAGGACTCGAACCTCCACACCATTGCTGGCGCTAGCACCTGAAGCTAGTGCGTCTACCATTCCGCCATCTGGGCACGGATCGGGGCGCTCTGTGTATTCAGAGCGGCAGGGGATGTCAACGGACATTCTGCGCTTTTCTGTTAATTTTTCTCTGCAATGACAGACCACACCGTATAGGTGACGGCCGCAAAGCTTCCCTTAAGCCCTTGTCAGCGGGCAAAAACCTTAAGATAGTTTGCTCCAGACGTAAGGGGGACGTTGCCATGCCTGACGCCATCACGGCCCGAATGATCAAAACGGGTATCCACCGGATGCTCCGGGCAACGATTTTCTTAAGCCTTTTGCTCGGGCCCGCGGCCGCGGCAGAACCGGCGACAACCGGACCGGCCGATGCGCTGCTCGCGCACATGACCGGCCACTGGGTGCTTTCCGGCACGATCGAGGGCCAGAACACCGTCCATGATGTCGAGGCCGACTGGGTGCTGAACGGCTATATCCGCCTGCACGAGGTTTCACGCGAAAAGACACCGCAGGGCAGCCCAGCCTATGAAGCGATTGTCTTCATCGCCCGCCAGCCATCCCCGGAAGCTGGCCCCAAAGCTGCTACCAACAATCAAAGCGGCCAATATGTCTGCTTCTGGCTGGACAATACGGTCATTTCCGGCCCCAACAGCCCCGGCACGGCCACAGCGTCAGGAAACAGCCTGCCCTTCACCTTTGCGGGTGGCAGCTTTCTCAACACCATGACCTACCTGCCTGCCACCGACAGCTGGCACTGGCAGATGGATGGGGTGGACAAGGCGGGCACCAAAAGCCCCTTCGCGGCACTGACGCTGACCCGGGCGCCGGCACGGGAGAAATAAACCGCCCCCTCGCACAATTGTCTCCGCCCCCGTATAGTAGCGAGCGTTATCGTTAATGCCGGTTGCGGCAACAGATGAGGGGGCACGAAAGCCATGCTGATTACCACGACGGAAACGGTGCCGGGCTATCGCCGGGTGCAAACCCTGGGCGAAGTTTTCGGGGTTGTCGTGCGCTCGCGCGGTTTGGGTGGCAACATTCTGGCCGGGTTACGCTCGATTTTCGGTGGTGAGATTCACGAATACACCCACCTGTTGGAAGACGCCCGCAAACATGCCCTGGAACGCATGACCCAGAACGCTGTCGCCATGGGTGGCAATGCCGTGGTGATGATGCGGTTTGATTCTTCGGAAATCGGCGAGATTATGAGCGAGATTGTGGCTTATGGCACCGCCGTGGTGTTGGAGAAAGAATAATGCTGCGTAACATTGTGCTTGCGTTGGGGGCCACCATGATTGTGGCCGGTGCGGGTGGTCTGTTCACCCATTATTTCGCCTTTGCGATCATTCTGATCGTGTGGGGGGCGATGATCGCCTTTGCTATCGTGTACGAGCGCTTCTCGTCCGCCTATCGCAAGGTCTCGGCCAAAGCCCCGACGGGGAAGAACTGGGTGCAGACCAACGAAAAACTGATCGACAAGAAATCCGGCACTGCCGTGGTGGTCTATTATCAGACCTGGACCGGCGAACGGCTCTACGTTCCCTTGCACACACCGCTGGCGGAGGAAAAGGCATGAACGAACTGGTCACGGTTTTCGGGGCATCGGGTTTTATCGGCCGCCATGTGGTGCGGGCCTTAGCACTGGATGGCTGGCGCATCCGTGCGGTGTGCCGCCAGCCAAATCTGGCCGAGTTTCTGATGACGTCCGGCGTTCCCGGCCAGATCGAGCTTTATCGCGGTAATGTCCGCGATCCGAACAGCATTGCGGCGGCGCTAAATGGTGCCGATGCGGCCGTCAATCTGGTCGGCGTGCTGTATGGCCAGGGCCGCCAGAATTTTGAGGCGATGCATGTCGATGCGGCCGCCCATATCGCCGAAGCCGCCCATGCCGCGGGTATTGGCAGCCTGATCCATATGTCGGCCGTCGGGGCCAACCGGACCGCGCCGTCCCGCTACGCCCAGACCAAGGGCGAAGGCGAAATGCGGGTGCGTGAAGCCTTTGCCGATGCGGTCATTCTGCGCCCGTCGCTGGTATTCGGGCCAGAGGATGATTTCTTCAACAAATTCGCCTGGCTGGCGCAAATGTCCCCCGCACTGCCGCTGATCTCGGGCGGACACACCCGCTTTCAGCCGGTCTATGCCGGCGATGTTGCCGCGGCGGTGGCCCGCGCGCTGACCGACAGCACGGTGCGTGGCAAAACCTTCGAGCTGGGCGGCCCCACGATTTACAGCTTCAAAGAGCTGCTGCGCTATATCCTGGCCTTGTGCGGGCGCAAGCGGCTTTTGCTGCCGCTGCCCGGCCCGGTGGCCAAAATCATCGCCTTCTTCTTACAGATACCAAGCAGTTTCCTGCCCATTGCCCCGCTGCTCACCGTCGATCAGATCCGGCTCCTGGCCAATGATGCCGTGGTGGCCGATGGGGCCTTTACGCTGGCCGATCTCAGCATCCGGCCCCACAGCGTGGAAGAAATTGTGCCGGGCTATCTCAAGCGCTTTAATCCATTCGCAGACTGACATTGCCCACAAAACCAACCGGCAGACCACCATCGGACTGCCGGTTATTTTTATGTCTTTTAAACCATCAGCCCTTTAGCGCCGCGCGCACCCCGGCACCATAATCGGGATGAACCTTGTCGAACAAGGAGAGCTGGCGTTCGACGATTTCACCGGGCACCCCCGCCATCGCCGCCGCGATATTGGCAAACAGCCGCGCTTTCTGACCGGCATCAAACATCTGAAATAACGCCCGGGGCTGGATAAAATCATCATTACCATCGCGATGATTATAGCGATCCGCATCACCGGAAATCTTCAACGGCGGTTCAGAAAATTCCGGCTTCTGCACCGGCCCGCCGAAAGAATTCGGCTCGTAATAGACATCCGGATTGGGATTGTTGGCAAAGAACCGCATCGCCCCATCCTTATGATAGTGATGCACCGGGCATTGCGGGGCGTTGACCGGCAAGGCTTCGTAATGCGTCCCCAGACGATGGCGATGCGCATCGGCATAGGAGAAAAGCCGCCCCTGCAACACCTTGTCGGGCGAGAAGCCAATCCCCGGCACGATATTCGACGGGCTGAACGCGGCCTGCTCAATCTCGGCAAAGTAATTGTCGGGATTGCGGTTCAGTTCGAGTATTCCAGCATCGATCAGGGGATAGTCCTTGTGCGGCCAAATCTTGGTCAGATCGAACGGGTTATAGGGCGTCTTTTCGGCGTCAAGCTCCGGCATGATCTGGACACAGAAACGCCAGCGCGGAAAATCGCCTTTTTCGATCGCGCCATACAGATCTTCCTGCGTCGATTCCCGGGTCTGGCCCACCACCGTGGCGGCCTCGGCATTGGTCCAGTGACGATGGCCCTGCATGGTCTTGAAATGGAATTTAACCCAGAAACGCTCAGATTTCGCGTTGATGAAGCTGAAGGTATGGCTGCCATACCCGTTGATGTGGCGCACATCGGTGGGCAGGCCACGATCCGACATCAGGATCGTCACCTGATGCAGACTTTCGGGTGACAGCGACCAGAAATCCCACATTGCTGTCGGCGAGCGCAAATTGGTGCGCGGGTGGCGCTTCTGGGTATGGATGAAATCGGGGAATTTATAGGGATCGCGAATGAAGAAGACCGGCGTGTTGTTGCCGACCATGTCCCAGTTGCCTTCTTCGGTATAGAATTTCAGCGAAAACCCACGCACATCGCGTTCAGCATCTGCGGCACCGGCCTCGCCCGCCACAGTCGAAAACCGCGCCAGCACCGGCGTTTTTTTGCCCACCGGACCAAACAGCTTTGCCTTGGAATAGGTGCTGATGTCATGGGTC
>JBAVPS010000575.1:0-6858 GCA_049693315.1 Rhizomicrobium sp.
ACCACACACTATGCCGGTACGCGCGCCGGTGCGATGTCGGACTATTATGGCTGGAACCAGCAAGCCAATTCATCGTCCACTACGTCTGGATCATCCGATGCAATCGGCTCGTCCGACCCGGCGGTGATGCTGCTTGAAAATTACCAAAAGGCCCTTGCAGCCCTGAAAGCCAGCACCGCAGCTGCGAACAGCACGACCGCAGATAACAGCGCCACGGACGTAACCAATACCGCATCAAGTGACGCCAGCACCCCATCATTACTGAAAACGTATATCGACAATGCCGCAACAACCGAAACCCCACCGGAAGCTGGCGAACGTAACGACATTGTCGCTTGAAAGACGCCCCCCCTCACAGATTCAGATGCAGGAACTGGTTATGCGGGCTGGGGCGGTAATCGCCAAACACACCCCCCACGACAAAACCATGGCGGCGATAGAGCGCCACAGCGGCATCAAACTCTGGGCTGGTGCCGGTTTCAAGACTTAAAACGCTCACGCCACGGGCACGTGCAACATCCATGATATGGGTCAGCATCTGCGCCGCGGCACCCCGGCGCACATAATCCGGGTGGGTGCGCATCGACTTGACCTCGGCCTGACAGATCCCCACACCTTCGAGCATCTTCAGTGCACCGATGGTAACAATGTTTGCACCATCCCAGGCCGACCACACTGTCACCTGCGGAATCTGCAACCCGGATATATCGAGAGCATAGTTGGTACCGGGCGGGGAATTTTCCTGCATTCCCCGCAAATGCAGCGCCAGCAGCGCCCGCATCGCCTCGCCCGACAGATCATCCACGCGGATGGTAAAATTACGCATCAGGAAAACCTTTCCCCATAAAAAAAGCGGGCCGTATAGCCCGCTTTAATCGTTACATCACGCAAGATTACGCCGCTGGAAAATGCTGGGCCAGCAGATCGCCCGAGGCATGGACCAGACCAATCACCCCCTCGCCGACATGACCGGCGCGGGCATGGGCGGTAAACTGGGTAATCAGCTTATCCCACTCGACTTGCGGAATATGGCGATCAACATCGCGGTCGGTGACCACTTCAACATAGCGCTCGCCCAGCGAGACAAACAGCAGCACGCCAGTCTTGCGGTCGTTGCGCGCCAGTATGCGCGAAGCGAACGAGCGATGGGCCAGTTCCCAACACTCCCAAAACTTGGCATGGCGCGGAATGAACTTCAGCCGTAACGGCAACCAGTCGAGCGCCGCCGTAACCACAACCGACGCCCCGACCGCCGCGCAAAAGCCTTCACGCAACGTCAGCGCGGGCCACAACAGCGCCAGAACGCCCAGCACAACAATGCCGGTGATGCCGCCATAGACCATCGAATAGAGCGGATATTTATCGCTGACATACACCATGGTCAGCGACAGCCGGGCCGAAGTCTTTTCCTTGGCCCCGGCCAGCGCCCCGGCCAGCCGACGCTTTTCTTCCGCCGAAATACGGTTGCCTGTGATTACCAACTTCCTGAAGCGCCCCCACCGCCAAACGATCCGCCGCCGCCAGAGAAACCACCGTCCCCGCCGCCGCCAAAACCACCACCACCGAAACCACCGCCGCCAAAGCCGCCGCCACCGAAACCGCCACCGCCGCCAAGGAACAACAGCGGCCACAGAAAGCGGCCAAAGGCGAGGAACAGAATAACAACGACAATGATGGGCAGAATGCCATGTGGCCGGTCATCCTGCTGTTGCCGTTCAACCACCACCGGCACGCCGTTTACCGAGGGTTTGCCCCCCAGCGTACGCAGCACATTGATGGTGCCGTTCAGAATACCGGCGCTGTAATCGCCCGACCGAAAGGCGGGGATCATGGCGTTTTCGATAATCAGCTTGGATTGCGCATCGGTCAGCTGGCCTTCAAGACCATAGCCGACTTCAATCCGTACCCGGTGCGGCTTCATCGAAACGATGATCAGCGCGCCGGTGTTCTTACCCTTTTGCCCGATGCCCCAGGCCCGGCCAAGCTGATAACCATACTGGTCGATCTCCAGACCGCCCAGATCGGGCAGCGTGGCGACCACAACCTGATTGCCGGTCTGTTTTTCATGTTCGGCCAGCAGCGCGGTCAGCTGCGCCTTGGCCGGGGCCGTCAGAACCCCCGCCGTATCGACCACCCGCCCAGTCAGCGGCGGAAAGGCTGGCGCGGCATAAGCCCCGCCATACGCCAACGCCCCGACCGTTAAAACGGTCAGGGCGATAACGCGTATCAGCCAGCGGTGTGCACGCCCCCACACCAATGTCATCAGAATGCGACCTTAGGTGCGTTCTGTGCGTTCGGGGCCGTGGCCGTGAAGGTTTCGTATGGCTTGGCCTCGGGATAGAGCATCCCGGCAATCCAGCGGCCCGGAATGGTGCGCAGCGTGGTGTTATAGACCTGCACCGCGTCGATATAATCCTTACGCGATACCGTGATACGGTTCTCGGTACCCTCAAGCTGGGCCTGCAAGGCCAGGAAGTTCTGGTTGGCCTTCAGATCCGGATAGCGCTCGCTCACCACCATCAACTTTCCAAGAGCGGTGGTCAGCTGACCCTGACTTTGTTCATATTGCTGGAACGCCTTGGGGTTCGACAGCACATCCTTGGGCAGATTAACCTGCGTGGCCTTGGCACGGGCTTCCATCACCGCGGTCAGGGTGTCCTTTTCATGGGCGGCATAGCCCTTCACCGTGGCAACCAGATTGGGCACCAGATCGGCCCGGCGCTGATATTCGTTCTGCACCTGGCTCCAGGCGGCTTTCACCTGCTCGTCCTGACGCGGCACATCATTGACGCCGCAACCGGCCAGCCCCGCACCAATCACCAGCAATACCGCCATCCGAGAGGCGAATTTCATCACTGCGTTCGTCATTTTGCACCCTTTTATCGTGTCGGTCATCGTATCACACCCCCACTTAAAAATCGCCCCCATTCAGAAAACACCCCCGGCAAGAAAACGCCGGAGTGGCGGGGGGACCACTCCGGCGCATTGATGAGCCTTACGCGAGGGGGGAAAAGCGCAAGGCCATTATCTTGCGGGCAAGCGGAAGGCATAAATCCGAAGCCGCAACCATCCGACGGATAGGGGGTATCCGAAGGCTGGCGGGCAGGCCAACGGGGGGACGTTAGAAGCCTGCCACTGTTTTAAAGATAGGGTGGCTTAAACCGATTTCAATAGCACCAGCTCTTGGCCTCGTGGACCAGGAAGTCGCGAAACGCTGCCACCCGCTTGGACTGGCGCAAGGCATCGGCATAGACCAGATGCACGTCAAAGCTCGGCCCCGGCACCTCGGGCAGCACCCGTTCCAGTTCGGGGCACAGCGCGGCGACGTAATCGGGAATGGCGGCAATGCCAAGGCCGGTTTTTACCGCCCGCTGCATGCCGGTAACGTTATTAATATTGACGATATGGGCCGGATTGGCCGGGCTGGACTGGCGGCGAACCTGATCGGCCAGCCAGTTGATATCGCGCAGCTCGGGCGCCACCGTCTCGCCATAGGCTACGATGGTGTGACCGGCCAGATCCTCGATATGCTCAGGTGTCCCGCGGGCCTCAAGATATTCCGTGGCCGCGTACACATGATAGTGAACGGTATAGAGTTTGCGCTGGATCAGATCGGCCTGCACCGGCACCCGCATACGGATGGCCAGATCGGCCTCACGCTGGGCCAGATCCAGTTCATGATCCTCGAGCATCAGATGCAGTTCGATTTCCGGATAGCTGCTTAAGAAAGCGCCTAAGCGCGGCACCAGCCAGTAATTGCCAATATCGTGACTGGCGGTAACTTTCAGCGTGCCGCGCGGGGCTTCGCGGGCATTTTTTAAGGCTTCCTCGGCCTGGGCCAGACGGCCCAGAACGTCGGTGACCGCCGAATAGAGCATTTCGCCTTCGTCGGTCAGCGTCAGGCCACGGGCGTGACGCTGGAAGAGCGGCGTGGTCAGCTCCTCCTCCAGCGCACTGATCTGACGGCTGACCGCCGACTGACTTAAGGTAAGCATCTGCCCGGCATGGGTAAAGCTTCCGGCCGAAGCGACGGCGTGAAAAATACGAAGCTTATCCCAGTCCATAATGCCCCCTGTTAAAAGTTAACCACACTGACGCGACTACGGCTTTGTGCGGGGTCAGGCCCCGGCGATAAACCGTTCGGCTTCCAAAGCGGCCATACAGCCCATCCCTGCCGCCGTTACGGCCTGCCGGAAATGCTTGTCTTTGACATCGCCGGCGGCAAACACGCCCGCCACGCTGGTCGCGGTCGAATCGGGTGCGGTAATAATATAACCGGCCGGATCCATTTCCAGCTTGCCCGAAAAAATCGCCGTCGCCGGAGAATGGCCGATCGCGATAAACAAACCGTCTACGGCCAGTTCCGAAATGGCACCGGTCTTGACGTTTTTGACCTTGATGGCGGTGACGGATTTGGGGGCATCCGTGCCCAGAACCTCTTCCACGCCATGATCATAGAGTATCTCGATCTTGGGGTTGGCGGCCAGACGGGCCTGATTGGTCTTGTCGCAACGCAGCGCGTCCCGACGGTGGATCAGGGTGACCTTCTCGGCAAAATTGGTCAGGAACAGCGCCTCCTCGGCTGCGGAATTGCCGCCGCCGACCACAGCAACTTTCTTGCCGCGATAGAAGAAGCCGTCACAGGTGGCACAGGCCGAAACGCCAAACCCCTGGAAGGCGATTTCCGTATCCAGCCCGAGCCAGCGCGCCTGCGCCCCGGTGGCGATAATCAGCGTGTCGGCCAGATAGACATCGCCCGAATCCCCGGTCAGTTTGAAGGGGCGGGCCGAAACATCAACATCGACAATGATGTCCTGCACCATGCGGGTACCCAGCTTTTCGGCCTGTTCCTGCATGCGGTTCATCAGCTCCGGCCCCTGCATTTCTTCAGGGAAACCGGGGAAATTTTCGATCTCGGTGGTGATGGTGAGCTGCCCGCCGGGCTGCAGACCGGCAATCAGCACCGGCTCCAGCATGGCGCGCGCCGCATAGATGGCGGCGGTGCAGCCGGCCGGGCCGCTGCCCAGGATGACGACTTTGGCGTGAATGGATTCGGCCATGACGTAAGGTTCCTTCAAGTCAAATCAGTTCCGTCAGATGGCGCCGTGAAGGCAGCCGCAATACCGCCCGTTATCGTCACAGTGGACAAAAAAGCAAGCTTAGGGCAAAAGCCGCGCCAGACAACCATCCTCATGGCTAAAGACCTATCATGGTGCTGGGCTGTTCCAAAGCCTGAAAAAAATTGTTACACGGAGTTGGAATATTATTGCTCCCAGACCCTGACTTGCGGTAAATATCGTAGCTTAAGCCTAGTATCGGAAGAAACACCGTGGAACATCACAAGCTGGATTCCATCGACCATCGCCTTTTGGCCGAGCTCCAGGCCGACGGTCGCATTACCAATGTTGAACTGTCGCGCCGGGCCAAAATCACCGCCCCCCCCTGCCTGAGACGCATGCGGGCGCTGGAGAAGGCCGGTTATATTCAGGGCTACCATGCCGACCTCGATCCCAAAATGCTGGGGTTTGAAGTGACCGGCTATGCCTTTGTCGGACTGGCCAGCCAGCACGATCATGACCTGAAGCAGTTTGAAGAACGTATCCGCTCCTGGGCACAGGTGCGCGAATGCTTCATGCTGTCGGGCGAAGTCGATTTCATTCTCAAAATCGTTGCGCGCGATCTGTCATCGTTTCAGCGCTTCATCACCGACATGCTGACATCCGCCGAGAATGTCGCATCCGTTAAAACAGCCCTTGTCATCCATGCCTCGAAACACGAGCCTGGGGTGCCACTGGAAATCACTGACTAAGACAAAACCCGGTCCCAACAGGCCGGGTTTTGTTTTTAAGGCCGCCCCCGCGCCGCCTGATAGCGGTCCAGCCCGGACCGCCAGTCCGCACCGATCTGGTCCAGACGCCCCACCCGGCGCCGCAAGAATCCCAGCGCCATATTCCGCACAAAAGCCCGGTCGGTTTCGTCCTTCAGATATTCGACCGGCGATTTGCCATCGATACGGGCGAGCAAAAACGCCGCCAGCAGACCGGCGGCACGCCGTTCCAGCCCCGCCGGATCTTCCCAACTGACGCCCGCCAGATAGCAGCGCACCATCCCGGCAAACGACGCCGCATACAGCGGGCGAAATTCGGGATGCCAGACGCATTTCAGCAGGAAATGGTTGAGGCAAAAGGCCAGATCAAACGCCGGATCGCCATAGCAGGCGGTTTCGGCATCCAGCACCACCGCCCCTTCCGGTCCGCATAAAATGTTTTTGGGGCTGAAATCGCCATGCATCAGCGCAATCGATGATGCCGCAACATCCGCCGCCATCTGGCGGATCTGCGGGGCGACATCGGCGTGCCGGTCAGCGGTAAACAGCAGATAGGGTTCGATGCGCAGGGCGCAGAAATCCGCTCCATTGGCAAAGGCAGCAGCAATCTCGGCCCGCCCGGCGGTGGCACCATGCAGGCGCGCCAGCAGCGCGCCGGTGTCTGCGGCAAAATCTGCGCTGACCAGCCCCTGCGCCAGCCGGGCTTTCCACACGGGATACGCTGCCGGTGGAAAAAACTGCATGGCCACCAAACCATCGGTTTCATCGGTGGCATAGATTTCGGGGGCATGACCGGGGGCAATGGTACAGGCCAGCCGCATCCAGGCGGCTTCGGCGCGAAACCGCCCCGGCGAGGCCTGCCAGTCGGCGGCCACGCGCAGCTTGGGCAATGCCCGCTTGACACAGATCGTACGGGCGGGGGTTACCACCTGCCACGCATCACAGGAAACGCCGCCGGAAAGCAAACTGACCGCGAGGCTTTCGCCCCCGGCCAGCAGCCCCATCCGTATCAGTGCCGCAGCGAGCCCGTC
>JBAVPS010000576.1:0-2423 GCA_049693315.1 Rhizomicrobium sp.
GGCACCTGCCGGGGTTTCGTATAACCCGGCGCCACGCCCCGGTGCCCCGGCCGGAAAATTGGCCGGGCGCAGAATGCGATCTTCGTCGACAATCACCGTCAACAGTTCGCGCTGGTCGGCCCAGTGGTTGCCGGTGGTCAGACAATCGACCCCACAGGCAAACAGCTCATCGGCAATGGCGCGGGTCAGCCCGAAGCCGCCGGCAGCGTTCTCGCCATTGGCCACAACAAAGTCGAGTGCCAATGCACGCCTCAGGCGAGGCAGCTCAGCTACCACTACCTCGCGCCCGCCCCGACCGACGATATCGCCTATGAATAAAAGGTTCATAAAGTCAGACTATCACCGCCCATACCCGGATTTGAACCCCTATCGCGCAACAAAGACACATCGGCAAGGCGCTTTTCGTCTGCTATAAGCATTGTGAAAGGGTTATCGCGTGCAAACTATTATATTCGACTTCTTCGGTGTGGTTGTTTCTGAAATCGCGCCATTTGTGCTGCCCCGCTATATGTCGGCGGCGGATGTTGTGCGCTATCGCGCCACCCTCGTGCAGGAAGCTGATCTGGGTTACATCACCCAGAAGGCCTTTTTTGACCGGCTGGCAGGCATTGCGGGCGTTTCGGCAAAACAACTCGAGGACGAGTTCTGGGCCCATGTCAAAGTCGATTCCGACACGGTGGCCCTGATTGAAGCGCTGAAAACCAAATATCGGGTGGCCCTGCTGACCAATGCCATCGTACCGTTTGTGCGGCAAATCATGGCGCGTCATGATCTGGCACGACTGTTCGACACTATTATGGTCTCGTCGGAAGAGCATATGATCAAACCCGACCCGGCGTTCTTCCAGCACCTGCTGACCAGGATGGATGTTCAACCGGAAGACGCGATCTTTCTCGACGACAATCCGGTGAATATTGAAGGGGCCAAGAATGCCGGTATTGCCGGTATTCTGTTCACCACCGCACCGCAGGCGGCGCGCGAACTGTACGAACGCTTCAGCATCGCACCGTAAGCGATTAGACCGGGAAGTGGCGCAGCCCGGCCTCGCTGATCACCAGATCAAGGCGCTGATCGGTGGCTTCAACCGGCACGGCGTCAACTTCCTGCCCGGCAAAGGCGATACCAACCGCCAGCGGGGTGCCGCTTTCACGCAGCTCGGCCAGACTGCGGTCGTAATAGCCACCGCCATAGCCCAGCCGATAGCCCGCGATGTCAAAAGCCAGCAGTGGCACCAGCAAAACCTGCGGCACCATTTGCGGGCAGGACGCGGGCGGCTCGGATGTGCCGAAGGTGCCCGCCACCAGCGGATCACCGATGCGCCAGCCCCGAAAGATCAGCGGCTGATCGGGGCCGACAATACAGGGCAGCGCCAGCGTATGGCCACGCCGTTGCAGGGCAGCCATCAACAGGCGCGGATCGGCCTCGCCCGCCAGCGGCCAATAGCCCGCCACGCAGCTGCCCGGTGGCAGGGGCAAATCGACCCCGGCCAGACGTTCTGCAAAATCGGGTATATCCTGTGAAAGGGTGGCCCGGCGGCTGCGGGCAATTTTACGCAGACGGACCTTGTCGATCACAGCCCCACCCCATGTAAGCAAAGTTAAAGTGGACAGGACCGCAGCCGTCGTTGGTATGGATCCTCACGGGCCTGCAGTTGCAGGTGGGCGCCGTTTGACCAAAGCCACGGCTCTGGCCAGGGATAGCTCCCGATGAGTACCATTAAGGCCCCTGGGTATCGCGTTCCTGACGAGCGGAGCAGTACCTGTCCGTTTTTGACTATAGCGTAATCGGGGGTAAAAGCGAGCGGGCTGGCGTATATTCCTAGCATCATTCCAAATGAATGCTGAAGCCGCCCTGAAAGCGGGTTTCGCCCCGGGCGGATTTCGCTTTGGGATGGGTTAGCCCGGCGTTTTGCCACCCAGCGGCAGCGCCGGGGCACCTAAGACCGGGGCAGCAGACGGCATAACTTCGTCCGTCCCCGTCGCATCGGCTTCGACACTTAAAGCCTGCAGCACAGTTTCAACCCGCCCGGCAGCGGCTTCCAGTTTATCGGCGGCCAGAGATTCGGCATCGTTGATATGGGCCTGTAACTGGGCATTGGCTTTCTGCATGTCGGCCAGTGCCCGTTCGCTGGCCTCCAGCTTGTTTTTGACCGCAGCTTCATCGTCGGCGATCAGCATGGCGGCCATCATCAACAGCCGGGTGTCACCGATCTGGCCCACCATGTGCACGACCTCCTGCACCTTGGCATCAACCCTGGCACCAAGCTTCTGCAGCTGAGGCTCCTCGCCGTCATTGCAATCGATCGAATAGTTGTGTCCGTTGACCACGACGGTGACGACAGCCATCTTACTTCTCCTAACCTGTCCAGAGACCTTATTTTAAGTCCGGAAAGCCCCTTCGTGCAGTCCACTCTGCCGCCCGTC
>JBAVPS010000577.1:0-4399 GCA_049693315.1 Rhizomicrobium sp.
GATCTGTCCACCACCAATGCAAATGGCTGCCCGATCGATTTCGACAAGCTGCTGTCATTCGATGATTTCAGCTTCCTGCATGACATCACCGGCATTCAGCACCATGTCAGCCGTATTTCAGGCCGCATAACCGGCTGCTTTGTGCCGCGTTCAGCCCGGAGTGCCCGGGCATGACAGGCATAACCGCACGCGATGTGATGGACGCATTTGGATTGCTGGTACTGCTTGTTTCCGCATGGTTCGCGGCGGAGGCATTGGCGATACTTGCCGCGGCGGTGACAGAATGAGCGCACCGATAACCTTGCATGTTGAAGCCGGTGACAGCCACTTTTCCGCATATCTTGAATGCGCAGGAAAAACGCAGGTCCTGACCGAGGAAGAGTTCCAACACCTCACCGACAGGCTTGCCTATATCGCACTGCCGCTGAAGCCCATTCTGCAAAGCTTTATGACGGCACACTGTGCCCACAACACAGCAGAGGCACGCACATGAGACGATACCGCCCCACTCTGCTCACCCCATTCGGACAGGCGGTAATGGCCGTCACAGCATTCGCCCTTCTGGCAGGCATTACCCTGCTGCACCTTATTGAAAGACTGCCAATACAATGACACCCCAAACGCCAGACGATACCCCGCTTGCACAGGATGACGTGTTGCAGCGCTGGCCGCTTCTGTCCGCAGAAGGGCTGCGCGCCGCCCGCAAAACAGGCCGCATCGCATGGATCAAAGGCAAGCGCGGCAAGCCCTTCTATCGCCCTACCGCCATAAAACAGTACATCACAGATTATCTTGAGCGCCCGACATGCCCAGACCTCGCAAAAACAGCCTATTCGACCTTGGCGGACAATGGATTGCCCGCGATCCGGCCAGCCCGTTCCTTTACCGCTTCTGGTATGAACCCGGCACTTCTCGATGCCGCCGCGCTAGCCTCGGCACAGCGGATTTAGACGAAGCCAAGGTCAGACTGGCGGAGATTGTCGTCAATGGCACGCCGGCATCAAACGACACACCACTGGCAACCGTGCTGGAAGCCTATTGCCGGGAACATGGTGACAAGACTTCAACCGGCAAGCAGGCACGCCATGCCGCCCGACTGATGCTGAAATGCTGGGGCCCGACCATACGCACCGGCGCCCTAACGGAAGACATGCAGCGGCGCTTCGTCGACTGGTCGCTGGAACAAGGACACAAGCTGTCCTATGTCGCACGAAATCTGGTGGTACTGTCCGCGGCAATCCACCGAGCACGGCTGCCGATCACCATCTTTGCCAGTGAAGCGCGGTTACGCAGCGACCTGGGCTATGCCGCGGATCCGCAACGCCGCGCCTATATCCCGACCGATAAGGAACTGGCCCGCCTGTGGCGGGCGGACATGCCGGAAAACTTAAGACGCTGGATCCTGATTGCCATGGCAACGGGCTGCCGGCCGGCGGCTGCGCTGGACCTATCCCCTGCGTCTCGCATCCCGGATGCAGGATTGCTGGCACTTAACCCGGAAGGCCGGGCACAAAACAAGAAAGTACGGCCAACCGTGCGATGCCCGGCAGTGCTGACCGAAGCACTGGATGCGTGGGAAAAGGCCGGACTGGACGCCCATGACGGCCGCTATGTCGGATATGCCAGCCGCTACAGTGTGCGGCAGGCACTGGAGCGGGTTTGCGAGACACCAAAAGTGAATCTGCCAAAGCTGTCGCCCTACAGCTTCCGCCATAAGGTGACGACAGTTCTGCGCATCGCAGGTGTACCGGAAGACCAGATCAGCCGGCAGCTTGGTCACAGCGGCACCGGTGCGCGCACCACAGCACGCTATGGCGAGTGGTCACCGGATTACCTCAAAGCAGCCAGCGCCGCCCTGGACACATGGATAAAGGGCGTTCAAGCGAACGCGAAAAGTCTGGAGTTTTCTCAGGATTTTCCCAAGCATGAGGCCGGGAATGAACATAACCACCACTAACTCATTGAAATTAGTGGTGGGCGCGACAGGGATTGAACCTGTGACCCCTACCATGTCAAGGTAGTGCTCTCCCGCTGAGCTACGCGCCCGTCCGTTGACGGTGGGCGGTTCTATAACGTCCGCTCCCGGCGCTGGCAAGACGGTGTCGACGTCTTTTTCACCAAACTGCCATTTTTTTTAAATGACCATTTTGAAACGGCCGGTTTTCAGCCCCCAAAGCGGGCGCAAACAATCGATAGAAAAATTCAGGCCGCCATCATGCGTTCCACCTCGGCGACCAGATCGCGTAGGTGGAACGGCTTGGACAGCACCTTGGCGGATTTGGGTGTACCGGCGGCAGGGTTCAGCGCCACGGCCGCAAAGCCCGTGATAAACATGATTTTCATGGCCGGATCGAGCGTATTGGCCCGTTTTGCCAGCTCGATACCATCCATCCCCGGCATAACGATATCCGTCAGCAACAGGTCAAACTGGCCTGAAATCGCACGGCTATAGGCGATCGCGCCATCGCCGAAATCGCACACCGTATGACCGGCACGCTGCAAAGCCTGCGTCAGGAAATGGCGCAAGGTCTCATCATCTTCCACTAGTAAAATACGTGCCATAGAACGCTCCCGGGGAGGGGAATTTAGTGCGCCAACACCGAGGCTGTGAAGCGCTATTTGCACCCCATCGCCAAAACTGGGAACCAATCTTTAAATTGTGACACTTTATCGTAAATTCGGATCAGGCTAGCGGAACATAGCATGAAGCGCATCACAACACCCCTAGATTGCGACACCACCCCAAAGAACAGAGACAACCCAACGCTCGCCACCGCCCTCGACACCCCAACCCGCAACCTTTCGGCCCAGAGCGTCGCGCCGCAAAGCGTCCCGCTGGCGGATTTGTACCGCACCCCCTACCGGCTTTCGTTACCGCGGGGAGAATCAGCCCCCCTCGTCTTTGCCCTGCCCCATTCCGGACGGGCCTATCCCGACAGCTTCATCGCCAGTGCAGCACTGCCCCTGACCGAACTGCGCCGTTCCGAAGACGCCTATATCGATCTTCTGTTCGATGCCGCCCGCATGGCCGCCCCGATGATCATGGCCCGCTTCCCCCGTGCCTTCGTCGATGTGAACCGGTCGGTCGGCGAACTGGACCCGGCGATGTTCGATGGCCCGCTCGATCAGCCTATGTTGCACACCCCACACACCGCCGCAGGGCTGGGGGTGATTCCCCGCATCGTCCGCGAGGGGGTCGAGATCTATCCGCATAAGTTACTGCCGCTGGAGGCCCATGAGCGGCTGGAGCGGCTTTATCACCCCTACCACGTCGCACTGGCGGCGCTGGTGGCCCGCGCCCGCAGCCTGTTCCCCCATGTCGTGGTGATTGACTGCCACAGCATGCCTTCCGGCCCGCATCTGGCCGACATTGTCATCGGCGACCGCCACGGCCATGCCGCGCCGGAACGTCTGGTGCGCCTGTTTGAAACAAGCTTTACCGCCGAAGGGTTTACCGTGGCCCGGAACCAGCCCTATGCCGGCGGCTATACCACCGCCTGCTATGGGCAACAGGACGAAGGCTCGTTCGCGATTCAGATCGAGGTCAACCGCGCGCTCTATATGAAAGAAGAGAGCGTCGAGCCGAATAGCGCCTTTGAGCAGGTGCGGTGCCGCATTACGAATGCACTGCAACAAATCCTGCGCCGCGATATTGCCGCCTTGTGCGAAAGCGGTGGAAAAAACCGTTTAGCCGCCGAATAACCGGGCTTAAAAGCCCGGGTTCCGCCACGCCCGCACCCTGACAGCGCTAGACATTCTGGTGGGCAAAAAAAAGGCCGCTCCAGAGGAGCGGCCAAGTTCAGGGAGGAAACGCCCAGGAAGGGCCGCGGCGTCGCAAACCAGAGCTCGCAATGCCGCGCTGCAACAATATGCTCTTTCGCGACTGCGTAATCAAGTCATAATATGGTACTGGAGATATTTTTTTCGCTCCGAACCCCATACTTTCCTTGGGAAATGCTGGCTGCTTAGTTTTTTTGCAGCATCGCCAATTATTTGTGCGGCGCAAGATGTCACCGGTGTCTAACGTTAAGGTTTATAAAAAGTCTTCGCATTCACAGCACTGTCTTCGCACTGCAAAAAAAGTTTCGCGCCCAGGCGTTAGTTAATTCCCAGCGAAACACCCGGTGATTCCATAGGCGGAAGGGAGCTTGGGGTATGAACGACAGCGCCGAAATTGCAGTAAACGGCCCGTTTCACCACCTGTACCGCGACGGTATGCCCGACATCGGGCCACTGCTGACGGCATTCACCGCCGCCCCCACCTATCCACCGACACACCCGCTTGCCCGCCACCGCGCCCGGCACCACCGCACCATCTTCATTTCAGATGTTCATCTTGGCACACGCGGCTGCAAGGCCGAGATGTTGACCGATTTCCTGCAGCGGAACATCTGCGACA